>JANOJO010000762.1:0-16637 GCA_031418795.1 Bacteroidota bacterium
AGAAATGTAAAATCAAAAGGTGATACTTCGCTGGCAGAAGGAACTTATGCAGCATCTCAAATTTTATTTGATAAAAACGATCCGGCTAAAGTCATAAACAGAATGGATACTTATTTTATGAAGCCGGACAAACCGTATGAGATAACCGGGCAGGTAAACCACGTTTGTTTTGTGGAAGGATTAGTACAATATAAAGGAAAATGGTTTTTGTATTATGGAACTGCGGACTCAAAGATTGCGGTAGCAGTAAAATAAATAGCTTATTAAATTCGTAGGTTTGTAATATGTCCATTGAAGTAAAAAACCTTCTCAAAGTTTATGGCGAACAAAAAGCAGTAAACGATATTTCATTTACAATTAATAAGGGTGAAATTGTTGGCTTTCTCGGTCCAAATGGCGCAGGTAAATCCACTACTATGAAAATTATTAGTGGTTATTTGCAACAAAACGGCGGCAATGCTTTTGTCTGCGGGAAAAATGTAGCAGAAGAACCGATTGAAATAAAAAAGAAAATAGGTTACCTGCCGGAACTGAATGCCCTTTATTATGAAATGTATGTGCGGGAATATCTTGGTTTTGTGGCGGAGTTACATTCCATTGATAACAAAAAACAGGCAATAGAAAAAGCCATTGAAACTGTTGGGTTAAAAATTGAAGCAAAGAAAAAAATTGGCCAGCTTTCCAAGGGATACAAACAAAGAGTGGGTCTTGCTGCTGCACTTATTCATAGTCCCGAAGTATTGATATTAGACGAACCCACCAGCGGACTTGACCCCAACCAGATAATAGAAATAAGAGAAGTAATAAAAAACCAGGGAAAAGATAAAACGGTTTTATTCTCATCACATATTTTACAGGAGGTGGAGGCGATATGTGACCGGGTGATAATTATTAATAAAGGTGAAATAGTTGCTGATGATACGCTGAACAATCTGAGAAACAGGTCTTCTTCCAATATTGTGAATGTAATTTTTAATGATGTTGTTGATAAATCTGTTTTGCAAAATCTTTCTTTTGCAAAATCAGTAAAAGAAGCGGACTCAAACAATTGGTTGTTTGAAACGGATAATCCTGAACAATTAAGAAAACAAATACTTGAACTCTCATTGCAGCATAATCTCAACATCGTTTCTTTGCACAGCGAAAACAGAAGTTTGGAAGATGTGTTCAGGACTCTTACACAAAAAATATGAATTGGGAAACAGATAAGATTTTGCATAGAAATTTTTATTTAATGTGCTTCCCCTTCCCGGAGGGGCGAAATCAAGAATGATTTGAGCAAAGGAAATCGGGGTGGTTTGTACCAGATAGAATGAAATTTGCAACCAGAGTTACGATTGCTGAGTAGAATTACAACAGTATCCCGATAATTATCGGGACGATGCAACGGAAGTCTAATAGAATTCCAAAAGCAGCTAACATAAAAAAACAAATATTAAATTTTCAATCTTAAATATTAAATAATCCATGAGTTACATTTCCGAAATTTTTGCAAGACAGATATTAGATTCAAGAGGCAACCCAACTGTAGAAGTAGATGTAATAACTGACGAAGGTGCATTGGGCCGTGCTGCTGTGCCAAGCGGTGCCAGCACTGGTGTGCATGAAGCAGTAGAGTTGCGTGATGGTGATAAAAAAGTATATGTGGGCAGGGGAGTTTTAAAAGCTGTAAAAAATGTAAATGAAATCATTGCCCCGGTACTGATAGGTAATGATGTTGCCGACCAAACCGGTGTGGACGAAATGATGATACAATTAGATGGTACTGCCAATAAAGGAAAGCTTGGCGCCAATGCAATGCTTGCCGTAAGTATGGCCGTGGCAAAAGCTGCTGCTGAAGAAGCTGCTCTCCCATTATTTCGATATGTGGGTGGTACCAATGCAAAGACTCTTCCAATTCCGATGATGAACATTTTGAATGGCGGCGCCCATGCTGATAACAAAATAGATTTTCAGGAATTTATGATAATGCCTGTTGGCGCATCGGACTTCAGCGAAGGTTTACGCTGGGGAGTAGAAATTTTTCATACGTTGAAATCTGTATTAAAGAAAAAAGGATTCAGCACCAATGTGGGAGATGAAGGTGGTTTTGCTCCAAATATTCAAAGCAATGAAGAAGCAATAGATACAGTGATGGAAGCCATACATGCATCAGGGTATAAAGCCGGTTCGCAGATTGTGGTTGCCATGGATGCTGCAAACAGTGAACTGTGGAATGCAAAAAAGAAAAAATATGTATTTCATAAAAGCGATGGCAAAGAACTAAGCAGTGAGCAGTTGGTTAAGTTCTGGGAAAAATGGGTAAAGCAATATCCAATCGTTTCCATTGAAGATGGAATGGCAGAAGATGACTGGAACGGATGGGCAGCTTTAACGCAGGCAATCGGTAGTAAATGCCAGTTGGTGGGTGATGATTTGTTTGTAACAAACGTAACAAGAATACAACAGGGCATTGATAAAAATATTGCCAACGCATTATTGGTAAAAGTAAATCAGATAGGAACAATAACAGAAACCATCAATGCAGTTACCCTTGCTCAACACAATGGATACAACACCATCATGAGCCACCGCAGTGGAGAAACAGAAGATACAACGATTGCCGATTTAGCTGTTGCTTTAAATTGCGGTCAGATAAAAACCGGCAGTGCATCACGAACTGATCGTATGGCAAAATATAATCAACTGTTGAGAATTGAAGAAATGCTTGGCATGTCGGCTGTATATCCAAAAGGAAAGATTAAATTTGGACGCCCATCCTAAATTCTTCCCTTCGGGAAGGACTTTGGAAAACTCTGTGAATGGAAAATTTTCAAATATCATAAGTCAGAAATATGAGGTCTGATTTCCGACTTCATATTTCCGATTTCAAACCTCCAATATTATGAAACTACTAAACCACATTCCCGCCTGGCTCAGGAACAAATATTTTCTATTCGGAGCTGGCTTTATTGTCTGGATGATTTTTTTTGATCCCCGCGACATTTATTCACAACTGGATCATACCCGCCAACTGAACGAATTACAAGCCAGTAAGCATCATTATCAAAATGAAATTGCCAAAGAAACTGCTGAGTTAGAGCTACTTAAAACCAACCCCTCCACACTGGAAAAATATGCAAGAGAAAAATACCTCATGAAAAAAGAAAATGAGGACTTATTTGTGGTACCGGAAAAACCCGATGCTGTGAATAATTAAGCCAATAAATCACAATAAGGCAAACTATCTTCCGTTTAAATACCGGACGTTTCTATTTTTTTCGACAATTTTTCAGGACAACAAATTTCAGGACATTAATGGATTGCCAATGACAAACTTTACCCCCGATGACTTACTATTGTATTTATACAAGGAGACAACTCCCAGGCAGACCGCTGCAATTGAAAAAGCATTAGCCAAAGACTGGACATTGCGTGAAAAACATGCCGTCTTAAAAAATTCAATTCAGCGTTTGGACAAAATCAAACAATCACCACGAACAGAAGTAGTGTTGAATGTTTTGAATTATGCCCGTGAAAAATCTGCACAGGAAGTGTAAATCCAACTGTACTTTTAAAATTTATTGCATCCGCCAAAGGCGGATGCTTTTTTATTTCCTAACCCTCCAGATTCCGGCTTGCCGGGACCACCATCACACTACAACAAACAATAAGAACAAACAAATCTTACAATTAAATTTCATTTACATAAATCAGTTCTGCAACAATTTAAGTTCCCCTTTAGGGGACAGGGGTTAAGCGCTAACTTGCAACACATGACCAAAAAGGAGCGGTACCAGTTTGTAATTAATTATTTTCTTCAGCATAGTCCTGATGCTGAAACTGAATTAACTTATGAAGACCCTTATCAACTTTTAACATCTGTAATATTATCAGCTCAATGCACAGATAAAAGAGTGAATATGACTACGCCGGCTATTTTTGAAAAATTTCCTGATGTACAAACACTCAGCAAAACAAATTTTGAAGAACTGTTTCCATTCATAAAAAGTATTTCTTACCCCAGCAATAAAACAAAACACCTGATTGGCATGGCAAAAATGGTGATAGAAAAATTTAATGGAAAAATTCCCATGACAGTTGAAGAATTAATTCAATTGCCGGGTGTAGGCAGAAAAACAGCAAATGTAATAACATCAGTAATAGACAAACAACCAAATATGGCTGTGGATACACATGTGTTCCGGGTAAGTAAACGAATAGGACTTGTGGCATCAACTGCATCCACTCCATTTGCAGTGGAAAAAGAATTGATAAAAAATTTTCCAACAGAATTAATTCACAAAGCTCATCACTGGCTCATACTGCATGGCCGCTATATTTGCCTGGCAAGAAAACCAAAATGTGAAAGTTGTGATTTGAAAAAAATATGCAGGTTTTATCAAAATGGCTTATAAACTACAGGGGTACAGCCATGTTCATCCCGACAGACACTCTTTCTCAATGATTTATTAGTAGAATTCTCTAACCATAAAAAATTGGTTGTACTTGAAAGCAATGTTTAATTTTATACCTGCATTTTTTCATCTTTCCTTTGAAGACCAGCACAATTAAATAATTAATATCAAATGCTAACAGCCAGCGATAATATTCAAATACATTATAATAGCTGCATTTCATTCAAACCATTGATTGATGTGCTGACCAGAACACTTAACCATGGTTCTTCATCTGGAACAAAAAAGCTTTACAAAGGCATTGTTGATTATACCAGTACCTACCCTGAATTGCTTAAACCAATTGAAGATCTTACTGTTTTAGAAACGCATAAAGAGTGGATGGAAATGTTGCTTAGCATAGTATTTCCACCTACGGCGAGCGAACATGAAAGCCTTTATTCAGTTGCTATTCCCTTTACATACCAAACTATTTATACTTCAAGGCTTTTTCACATGTTGTTTTTAAAACCGGGCACCATGGAAATAAAAGTACCCGACGATGAAACCGGAAAAGATATTGAACATGACAGGTTGCTTGGCGCATATAATCTTATTCTAAAAAAATATTCAAACTATCATGCGCCGGAAATGGTTTCTTCCGTGCATCCATATCATGATGCTCATTCCGGCCTTACCAAATACATGGAGTTGCAACAGGAAACCAGCTATGTGGATGTAAATTTTACCGGCGCCACCTTACCAATACCTGAAGATTTTTTAAATAAAAAAGATCATGGGTTGTTAAGCCTGGAAGAACTTCGCCACAATATTCCCATTGATCAATTTGCTTTTGATGGCATTGTTATCGGCCGGGTGATTGATGTGACGGAAAGAGAAGTAATATCTCAAATGAAATCAGAATTGCTTAACCTGAATGCATTTTCTGAAAATGTGGTTTACCACAAGCTGCAGGATCTGGTACAATCGCTGATTGGCATGAAGGATATAAAAATTGGCATTACACCTTTTTTTAAAGTAAATGGTCATTATGTTTTTTCTGAATTGCACAACAGCAACAGCCTTTTGTTTAAACATTACAAAGCCGTAATGGAAAGAGATAATGTGAGCGACTGCTGCCGTGATCTTTTTATGGAAACAGATAAGCCAAAAATTTTTGGTATCATCACTGAAGATGCGGTAAAAGAAACAGATTATTTAGAATTTTATTTTGACCAGGGCTATCGCAGCCTGATACTGGCTCCGCTGAAACATAATGGTGATCTGTGGGGCATACTTGAAATAGGATCAGACCATGAAGGAAAACTGAATTACAAACACATCAATCATCTTGATGTGGCTATTCCACTATTTACAAGAGCTATTGAAAAAAGTGCAGAGGCGCTCGACAGCCAGATTGATAAAGTAATCAAGGAACAGTTTACTGCCGTACAACCATCCGTAGAATGGAAATTTACCGAAGCTGCTTACAATTTTATTATTCAAAAACAACAGGGCAAAGATCCCAAGCCGGAACGTATTGCATTTGAATCAGTGTATCCATTGTATGGCGCCATTGATATCCGCAACTCATCGGTGGAAAGATCACAGTCTGTTCAATTGGATTTTATTGAGCAATTGCAAATGGCTGATTCCATTTTGAAAAAAGCACAGGCTTCCATGTCGTTTCCGCTGCTGCAGGAGATTCAGTTTAAAGTTGATAAGTTCATCAGCTCGGCATCCAATGCACTGCAGAGTGATGAAGAAGCCATAATTCATGATTTTTTACAAAACCAGGTAATTTCAATTTTTAAACATTTGAAAGGTACTGCCCCGGCAATAAAAAAAGATATTGATACTTATCTTGCTGTGCTTGATCCAATAACCGGTATGATTTACCACCACCGGAAAGAGTATGAAGAAAGCATTACAAAAATTAATGAGTCCGTAAGCCGGTTTGTAGATAAAGAGCAGGTAGCGGTGCAGCAGGTGTTTCCCCATTATTTTGAAAGATATGTTACCGATGGTGTGGAATTCAATATATATATCGGGCAATCGCTTTCGCCAAGAAAAAAATTTGATGAACTCTATCTGCGCAATATTAAGATGTGGCAACTGACCACACTTGCCAAAGCAGCCAGGCTTACACAACAGCTTAGTAAAAGCATCAGCCACCCGATGAAGACAACGCAATTAATACTTGCACACGATAATCCAATTTCTATCAGCTTTCGTGCCGATGAAAGAAAATTTGATGTGGATGGTGCCGCTAATGTGCGGTATGAGATTATTAAAAAAAGAATTGACAAGGTGCGTAT
This sequence comes from Bacteroidota bacterium, assembly GCA_031418795.1. Lineage (GTDB taxonomy): Bacteria > Bacteroidota > Bacteroidia > Chitinophagales > Chitinophagaceae > VBAS01. Next base: position 6,695 of record JANOJO010000762.1, read on the forward strand.
AAAAGAAACGAATGAACGGTTTACTCAACCCGGCAAGATTGCAATTGTTTACAGCCAGCAAAAAGAAGCAGATGAATACATGGAGTATATTGAGTTTTTACAAAATCAGAATTTATTGAAACCCGGCGTTGAACATCACGATCTGGAAGAACTGCAGGGGGTGATTGGATTAAAAGGATTAAGAGTGGATATTCAATACGAAGAAGAAATAAAAAAAGATAATAAGCCTGAACTTTCTTCTACTACAGATGAGCAGTTGCTGAAAGGAAAATAATTTTTTATTTTATAAAAAAAGATCAATCACAAAGAACTCAAAGAAAATATTTAGTAGCATAAAAAAGGGTTGCACTTAAAAATGCAACCCTTTATATTTTTTTAAAGCTTATTAAAATTTCCAACCCAATCCAATCAGCGGAAGCTTATCTTCTTTTGAAACAGTATAAGAAATAGAAAACACCAAACGCTTCAATGGAGAAATCCAGAAACCGCCGCCATAACCACTCAGCCATTTGGTGCTTGAGTTTGCATCATCCGATATTTTTCCGGTATCATAAAATGCAAGTAAGCCCAAAGTGCCGGGGAAAAGATAGGTTTTGAAATTTGCTAATCTCCATCTTAGCTCAGTATTATTATAAAATTTTGAACGGCCTGCAAATCTGTATTTACGATAGCCTCTCAGGTTATCTTCGCTACCGAGGTACTGCGCCTGATAAAATTCATAATCGCCAAAATTGTGGCCAAAGCCAGTTCTGTTGGCAAGAACTAATGTTTTACGAACAATGCTCAGGTAAAAAGTAAAATCAGAATTTAATTGTGTCACTGTATAACTATCATCATTCAATCCGGATAAATGACGAAGATTGGTTTGCCAGAAAATTCCTTTCATCGGCACTACTTTATTATCTCTTGTATCTGCAACTAAAGAAAACTTACCACCGAAATAAGATTGCTTTGCAAACAAAGTAGTTGGATCCAAATCTCCCGGTGGTAATGCAATATTGCGGCCAATATTATTATCAGCCTCCAATTTGTAAAACTGGAATGTAGGGCCAAAAGTTATCATCACTTTTTCAGAAAATCTTTTTCTTAGTAAAAGTGACACATCGCCAAGATTATATCTTGCCCTGTAATATTTGTATTTACCCGGGCTTGTTTTTATGTAAGCTGATGCATCACCATAACCAAAGAAATTGGTTGTGTTATTTGGCGCTTTAATATCAATGTCTGTTAACAGATCTGTTTTTTTACCAAGCACACCAATATGCTCAGAATAATAACGGAAACTGAATGCATTGGTTGCAAGCGCATGGCTGATAGCAACCTCCTGCATAATTTTGTGTGGCAGCTTACGAAAACCATGTTTGATGAACTTTAATGAAAAGCCAATAAACAATCCATCATCAGAGTTATAGTTTAAAGAAAGAAAAGGAATAGTCTGGTTATATTTATAATAAATTCTTTCATAAGAGTTCACAAGGGTATCATTCGCCATTTTATTTTTCAGGTTGCCGGTAATTTTATTGTTTTCACTTTTTACATCATACGCTATGCCGCCGACACCTGATGTGTTTTTTCCGTCCTCCCGGACAAAATTATCTTCACCGTCCCCACCAATCATTCTTATTCTGATTTTATCTTCATTGCCTTTTATTACAAATTTATCATCGCCGCCAAACGAATAAAGGCGTAGCTCTTTAGTAACTGATGGATCAAAAGTTCTTTCATACATTTTTATTGACTGCTCTCCTTCCTTTGTTATTTTATACACCTGTACCAAAACTGAACCATCGCTGTTTTTTGTAATTTCAAACAATTCTTTTTTATCGCTGCCGGTAATATTTACTATTGCAGAAAGAAACCGGTAATACTGCATTACCTCTGCAGCCAGGTATTTGCGCCGCTCTTTCAGTGTTTTGATAATTTTATCTGCGGATATTGGTTTTATTTCTGCGGGTTGTTCATTCAATGCTTTTTCAATTACTTCATCCGTCATTTTAGGAATAAAAGTATCCACTTCTTTTTGCCAATCCTGTTCATTCAGTCCACTCAAAAAAAAGCGGTCGAGATTGCGGGCAGAAAAATTGAAGCGGTTAATGTTTTTTGCTTTTTCATCAAAGCCCTGCAGTTGTGGTACAAGCCATGGCCATTTTACCATTCCGGGTATCACTCCCTGGTTGATATAAAATGCCTGATCCCTGTCCCTGGGAATTGGAAAATATGTTTTGCCTTTTGCTTTATCTGTTACGCCCCACAGCCACTGATCTTCGTGACGATCCAAATCCATTACATACATATCTAAAATTCTTGCCCGCAGCAGTGCATGCTGATCCACATCGTCATCATTATCTTCTTTTAATTTTTCCGCAACTTCTTCTGAACTATATCCTTTATCAACAGAAGCAGGTAATCTTTCTTCAAACAGAGCAAACATGTTACCAAAATCTTTTCGATGCTCTTCCAGCTTTGGATCATCGGGTATGTACACCAATTTTACTTTCCCATAAGGTATACCCGCAGCATCTGCCAATGGTGGAATGGATAAAGTGGAATACGGATAAGAAGCAGAAACTCCATCTGCCACTAAATCTTCCGCAGCTTCACTTTGCAAATCAGCAGGCAATGTTTTTGAAGTAATAAATTTTTCAACAGAACGCAAAGAATATTGCCGTCCACTTGGATCTTCCAGTCGTAACGATTTGGTTTGTTTACCACCACCTAATTTTACCGGGGTTAATCCACCCTTTTCCGTAGCCATATTTATTACTGGAGCTTTGATGGGGGTTTTCCATTCTTTACGATAGTTGGCGCCCATCCAGAATTTTCTTGACCCATTGATTTTGAATTTATCTGAGCCGACTGATGTAGCAGAATCAGTGTTAGTCTGAGCATGAACATCTGCTACGGGAATAATCATTGCAGCAAAGAGAAATTTTAGCAGTCGCATGATAGTTGGTTGTTGTTTATTAAATGAATATAATTTGAAAAGATACGAATGAAATGAATATTATTTGAAAAGATACGAATTATGAAAAAAAAGACAAAAATTATATAAGTTTTTATTATCCATACTTAATAAATTTACGGATGGTTTAACCCTGCAACCTGAGCATTCATTTTGTTTTCAACCTTCAATTTTATTTTAAGTAAATTGAATTTTATTTCAAATTGTAAACAGCCGGATTTTTTATGATGAAAAAAATCATTAGTGTTCTTGTGTTTCTGGTTTGCTTTTGTATTCATTCCAATGCACAAAAAGATACTATTCTGCAAAGGATTGTTTTAATTGGCGATGGTGGCAGTCTTACAAATGGAAGACACCCGGTTACAGCTGCTGTAAAAAAACTTATTGCGATCGACAAAAAAACCACTATACTTTTTTTAGGTGATAATATTTACCCTGCAGGTTTGCAGGATGAAGAACTTTATAATTATAATGATGGAAAAGCAGCTCTTGATTCTCAATTATCAATAGCAGACAAAACCGATGCAAGAATTATTCTGATTCCCGGCAATCATGATTGGGACAATGCAAAGCGAACAGGATATGAAGGGGTGTTGCGGGAACAGAATTATGTTGACTACTTTTCAGGAAAAAGTAATGTAAACTTTTTGCCTCAGGGAGGTTGCCCCGGCCCGGTGGAAGTGCCTTTAGGTAATGATGTTACCCTGGTGATATTTGACAGTCAGTGGTGGCTTCATGAATATGATAAACCGGGAATAGAATCAGATTGTGATACCAAAACCGAGGAAGAAGTTTTAAATCAACTGCAGGATATACTAAACAGAAACCTGAAAAAATTAGTCATTTTTGCCTGTCACCATCCATTTAAAAGCAATGGAATACATGGCGGTAATTATACATTAAAGCAACATATATTTCCACTTACAGACATTTTCTCAAAAGCCTATATTCCCTTGCCGGTTATCGGTTCTATCTATCCTATTGCAAGAAGTGTGTTTGGTACTCCGCAGGATCTGCCGCATCCGAATTATGTAAATATGATTAACAGAATTTCCACTATTGCCAAAGCACATCCCAATCTTGTATTTGTAGCCGGGCACGAACATAATCTTCAACTGATACAAGACAGCAGTTTCAGTTATATAGTAAGTGGCGGAGGATGTAAATCAAGCCGTGTTTCTAAAACTAAAAAAAGCCCCTTTGTTGCCAAGTCGCCTGGCTTTGCAGTACTGGAAGTTTCGGTAAATAAAAATCTTACTTCAACTTTTTATACTGTTGAAGCCGGGGCAACCAGTAATGCAGATTCAATTAAAAAAGCATTTGACACCACATTATTAAATTTTTCTGTTATACCGGAACCAAAGCAGGATACTACAGTTCGGGTAGTAAAACCAGGCATACAATACAAAGACACAGTCAATATTTCAGCAAGTGACAATTATCCATTGGTAAAGGGGTTGAAAAAATATATTGCTGGGCAAAATTACCGGCCTGAATGGAGTACTCCTGTAAACATGAAAGTGTTTGATTTAAATAAAGTAAAAGGAGGATTAAAAATTATTGGCGTTGGCGGCGGCAAGCAGACAAAGTCATTAAGACTCCGGGATAAAAATGGAAAACTATGGGTATTGCGTTCTGTAGATAAAAGTCCAACCAAGGCATTACCAGAAAGTTTTCGGGGATCTGTGGCACAGGACGTGGTTCAGGAATTTAATTCCGCCGGGTATCCTTATGCTGCACTTACAATTCCTGTCATGGCAAAGGCATTGAATATCGTAGCCCCAAACCCTGAATTATATTTTGTACCTGACGATCCTGAGCTGGGCTTTTACCAGCAGCTATTTGCAAACACAGTATGTATGCTGGAAGAAACAGATCCATCAACGAATGGTTCTGATACAAAAAGTACTGGCAAGATTTTTTCAAAAATGTTAGAAGATAATGATCATCGGGCTGATCAGTTTGCTGTATTAAGAGCAAGGTTACTTGATATTCTGATTGGTGACTTTGACCGCCACTTTGATCAGTGGAAATGGGCAACCAGTGATACGGGTACAGGAAAATTATATTACCCCATCCCAAGAGACAGGGATCAGGCTTATTTTTTTTCTGATGGCAAGCTAATAAAAGCTGCGAGCCGCAAACTGATGCCTTTTTTATCAGGCCTAAAAAAAGAAATTGAAAATGTGGAATGGCTGGGTTTTTCTGCCCGGGATTTTGACCGCTTATTTCTTACAGATTTAGATGCAGAAGAATGGAAGAAAACGATTATTGAGTTTAAACAAAAACTTACTGATGATGTAATACGTAAGGCTATTAAAAAATTACCTCCGGAAGTTTTTTCTTTTAATGGAGAAACGCTTATTCAAAAACTCATAAGCCGCCGGGATATGATGACAGAAGCAGCCATGAAATATTACCGCTTTATTTCAAGGCGGGTATATATTTTAGGCAGCAATAAGAAAGAATATTTTAAAGTGAGTATGAGTAATGACAGCCTGCATGTAAAAGTATTTGCCAGAGAAATTGGAAAGGATACAGGCTTTGTAATGTATGAAAGAAAATTTAACCCCGTTAATACATATGAACTTCAATTGTACGGTTTGAATAATGATGATTTATTTGACGTGGATGAAAATGTAAAAACTAAAATTAAAATCCGCATTATTGGTGGCAAAGGCAATGATACGTTTAATGTAAAAGGAAATTCACCCATCTTACTTTATGATATAAAAAAAGAAGGCAATTATATCAGGCAAAGCGGTCAAAAAACCAAGAACCGTTTTTCAACAGACCCTCCTGTAAATGGTAACAGTTTTATGGGTTTTAAATATAATAACACCCAATTTCCACAAGTGGAAACAGGCATTAATTCTGATGATGGATTTCTTGCCGGACTCGGATTTACAAGAACCACGCATGGTTTTCGGAATTTGCCCTATGCAACCAGGCAAAAATTTTCTGCACTTTATTCTGTAAATCATTCAGCATACCGTTTTGATTATTTGGGAGAGTTTAATCATATAACACGAAATACTGATTTAATTTTAAAAGGCCAATTGCGGGCACCCTCCTTAAATAATTTTTTTGGGTTGGGCAATAATACAAAACCAGCACAACCCATTTCCAGTGGTTTTTATCGTGCCCGTTTCAGATTTCTGGAATTTCAGGCATTGTTACGTAAACGCCTTTTTGATAAAGTAAATATTTCATTTGGTCCCTATTTTAATCACTACCAGGCAAAGTATCAGGATAACGATAACAAAGTACTGGGCAATTCAACTTTATCGGGTCTCGACTCCGCAGATATATTCAGTAAAAAAACCTATGTGGGTGGTAAATTGAACATTTTAGTTGATAACAGAAATAATGAATTGTTTCCCACCCGTGGCGTAATTTGGAATACTGAATTTGTTTCTACCGCAGGTATTGGCAGCGGCAGTAATGGATTAATCAAACTTTCATCAGATATGAGAGTGTATGCAAGTATGAGTAACCCTGCAAAAATAGTGGCCGTGCTGGGATTGGGAGGTGGACGTATTTTCAGTAAAAATTTCGAATATTTTCAGGCATTAAGTATTGGTGCAGATCAGATGCTGCAGGGATTTAGAAAAAACAGGTATATGGGCAGATCCAGTATGTATGGAAGTTTGGAACTGAAAGTAAAATTGATTGAAATGAAATCTTATTTACTTTCCGGTGCATTGGGTCTTACTGGTTTTTATAATATTGGCCGTGTATGGCTGAAAGAAGAAACATCAAGAAAATGGCATGGAGCATTTGGCGGTGGTTTTTATTTTATTCCATTCAATCTTTTTGCAATTACAGCCACTGCCGGGTTTTCAAAAAATGAGAGAATATTCAATTTTAGTTTAGGCACAAAGGTGAATCTTACCTATTGAGTGAAACAGGAATAAAAAATATTGCCGGGCAGAAAAAGATTGCATGTAGTAAATTTTTTTTTATATGATTCGAAAGAGTATCATTTTGCCGCGAAGTTCTGCCGTAAAAAAAAACGATGTAAAACGCATTTTTACAATTGCCATATCATGGACCGTAATTGATTTTCTTATTTTTATTATCCGCTCTGCAACCGATACCTATACCCCTAAATATGAAAGTACTGTGGCTGGTGCGGCAAAAACAATTTTGCTGAGGGAATTGAATGTTTTTATTTTCAGTTTAATCATTGGATACTTTCTTATCTCTGTATTAAAATATTTTCTCCGGAACCGATCGCTCTGGTTAAATCTTGTAACCAAAACTTTGCTGCTTGTTATCGTTGCTATTGCAATGAATTTTTTTATTTATTTTACTTATAGCCTCCTGATAGAACAAAGGCCGGTAGCAGAAGCATTTAACCGGTTTATAGAAAGTACATTCCGCCAGCAATGGCTGCTTGAAAAAATGCCGGAATGGGTATTATTATTCATACTCACCTTGCTTGCTTTAGAAATCAACCATAATTATTCGCAGGGAGTTTTTTTTAATATAATAATTGGCAACTACCTGCTTCCAACAGATGAAAAAAGAATTATCATGTTTATTGATTTGAAAAACTCCACCCCTATTGCAGAAAAACTGGGACATACAGAATATTTTAAATTTATACGGGATGTAATTTACTGTATGTCGGCCGGCATTGCAGAGTATGATGGCCGTGTTTACCAGTATGTGGGAGATGAAATAGTAGCCTGGTGGCCCAGTACCCGTGTGAATGCAAGAAAATGTGTCAACTCCATTATTGAAGCAAGAAAAATACTGAATATGAATGCTGAAATATTCAAAAGGCGTTATAATATTTTACCGGAATACAAAGTTGGCATTCATACAGGCGATGTTACAGTAGGCCAGGTTGGCATAGTAAAAAAAGATTTGGTTATGAGCGGTGACACCATCAATACAGCTGCGCGGATAAGAAGTGAATGTACCGAACTGAATCAAAAGTTTTTAGTTTCAAAAGCAATGATTGAACTACTGGATATGAAAGACTGGCACTCTGAAAGTATGGGTATGGTGGACCTGAAAGGGAAAAACGAAGACATAGAATTATTTGCTTTGAAAATCTGATTAGAATTATATTAATTATATGCAGCAGATAACTACGCATATCAAAAAAAGAAAGCCATGGATATCCATATTCACCATTGAGTTTTTGTTTGTCCTGCTCCTGCTATTGGCGCTTATTGCTTTTATCTATGCTGCCAGGATGGTCTTTATATTAAAGGGAACAGAATTTGATGAAAATGTTTTTAAAACTGTGTCTTCTTATACCACCCCTGGCAGAACAAATATTATGAATTTCATTACATTTTTAGGAAAGCATACCCTGCTAATCCCATTAAATTTTTTATTGATTGTTTTTTTTATTTATAAAAAACAAAAATGGTTTGCTATCCGGATTGCTTCATTGGCGCTCAGCAGTGTAGTATTAAGTTTTACGCTGAAAGCATTTTTTCAACGTGACCGGCCATTACTTCCAGTTATTGGTGATGTAAGCGGCTATAGTTTTCCCAGCGGACATGCATTGATTGGGATTGTTTTTTATGGTTTGGTCATCTACGTTATCTGGCATGAAGTAAAACTAAAGTGGTTACGGATATTTCTTTCTGTTTTTTTTTTCCTGCTTATTCTCCTGATTAGTTTCAGCAGGATATACCTGCGGGTGCATTATGCAAGTGATGTGATAGCAGGAATAGCGGTTGGCTTCATCTGGTTGGTTTTATCCCTGCGAATCATTCACGGAATTGAAAAGAGATATATCGCCCGGAGAACTCTTAAGGCTGAAGGGCTGGAGTGATAAATTCTTACTTATTAATACTTCAACTATGGCTATTTCTTTACACCAGGTTTATTGATAAAAAAAAGAGACTGATAAAATAATATAATAGTATTATGGCTTAAAGGTAAACTTCAGTAAAGAAGATTTTGAAGATACGGCTTCGTTGGCAATATACATGTCGCCTGAACTTTTGAAAGTAATACCCTCCGGTTGAGGAAATAATTTTTTTGCAAGCATAAAAACAGATTCAACCTCACCATTCAAATCGGTAATCACTAATTGATTGCTGGCAGAAGAAAGAATAAATAACTGGTTCAGCTTTGGATGTATAGCAGCAGCCGATGGTTGAAAATTTGATGTTTTTCTGGGAGAGAGCTGCTCAATTTTTGCTGCATCTATTGTAAAAATGGGTTTTTCATCAAACCTGGCGGAGTCAGGATAGAAAGCAAATGCACTAACCTTTTTTTTATCATCGCTGCCGCAGTTTTTACAAATTAAAATAAGTGCTTTCCGGCTTGCATCATAAAACATGGCTTCAAAATCGTTTTTACCAGCCAAAGCTATTTTCCCCGCTTCAGAAGCATTTTGATTTCCAATGCTGTCTGTAATAATTTTTGTAATCTCCCCATCACTTTTCAAAACATAGACCACACCGTTTGCTATTGTTATATCCTCATAATCGCCTTTCTTCTTCGAAAATTCAAATTCTCTTTTAGTAATTTTCGTATCCTTATCGAGGTAAAAGATTTTACCCATTTCATCATTGTGAGCAATAAACTCATCTTTAGTGGTATCCCAGACCACACCAGAAATTTCTTTCAATGCTAAATCTAGTTTATCTGGAAACACTTCTGCAAAATTGTAATGGGGTGGCGATTTATACACCAGCTTCTTAGCCTTGCAACTGTTCAATAAAATCGCAAGCAATAATACCGGCAAAAATATTTTATCAAAAAAAATTAATCCCTGCATTCTTAATATTTTGTATAAATTTATTAAAACTTATCTTTATAGCATGACCGAAAATCAATTTCAGATACTTGCGGCGGCTCAAAACCACGTTTCTGATTTATTTACCACTAAAGTAAATAAAAGCATCCACTTTCACACATTGCAACATACGCAGGAAGTTCTTTCCGCATCCGAAATCATGGCAGAACATTATCAGATAGCTGATGAAGACCGTTTTGCACTTTCAC
>JANOJO010000763.1:0-18390 GCA_031418795.1 Bacteroidota bacterium
TAACTTTCAAATTCTATGTGCGGAATAGTTGGTTACACCGGCCCTAAAGAAGCATATCCAATCATCATTAAAGGATTGAAAAGACTTGAATACCGTGGCTACGACAGTACCGGTGTTGCACTACTTAACAGCGGATTAAAAGTTTATAAGAAAAAAGGAAAAGTAGCTGACCTTGAAGAAACATTGGTTGGAAAAAATCTTCATGCACATACCGGCATCGGTCATACAAGATGGGCCACACATGGCGAACCAAGCGATCGCAATGCACATCCACATACTTCAGCCAGTGGCAAACTGGCCATGATTCATAATGGCATTATTGAAAACTATGCACAACTGAAACAAGAACTTGTATCAAAAGGCTATTCATTTACCAGCGATACAGATACAGAAGTGCTGCTGAATTTTATAGAAGAAATAAAAAAAAATAATCAATGTAATCTTGAAGAAGCCATTCGTGTTGCACTCAAACGTGTGTTTGGCGCTTATGTTATTTTAATGATTGATGAAGATGATCCCGAAACGATTATTGCAGCAAGAAAAGGAAGTCCATTAGTAATTGGCATTGGCAAAGGCGAACATTTTTTGGGTTCCGATGCATCGCCGATGCTTGAGTACACTAAAGAAGTTGTTTATGTAAACGATTATGAACTTGCCATTGTAAAACCAAATGAACTTATTTTAAAAAACCTGGGTAATGAAACGATAACTCCATTTGTACAAAAATTAGATATTGAACTGGCGGCTATTGAAAAAGGCGGATACGAACATTTCATGCTGAAAGAAATAAATGAACAGGCCGAAACTATTTTCGATTGCCTGCGTGGAAGATTAGATGCAGATAAAGGCACCATCACTATGGCAGGTGTGGAAAATAATATTGAGAAACTAACCAAAGCTAACCGTATTGTTATTGTAGCCTGCGGTACCAGTTGGCATGCTGGCCTTGTGGCCGAATATATTATTGAAGAGCTTTGCCGTATTCCGGTGGAAGTGGAATATGCTTCAGAGTTCAGGTATCGGAATCCGGTTGTAAATCCCGGTGATGTTATCATTGCAATTTCACAAAGCGGTGAAACGGCTGATACCTTAGTAGCTATTGAAAAAGCGAAACAAAATGGCGCCTTCATTTTTGGTATTGTAAATGTTGTTGGTTCATCTATTGCCCGTGCATCACACTCAGGCGCCTACACACATGCCGGGCATGAAATAGGTGTGGCAAGTACAAAAGCCTTTACTGCACAGTTGGCAGTATTAACGATGGTAGCTTTAAAAATTGCAAAACAAAAAGGAACTATTGATGAAGAAAGGTATATGCACCTGCTGAAAGAATTGCATAATGTGCCTGAAAAAGTAAAAGAAGTTTTAAAAACAACCGAACATATAAAAACACTGGCAGAAAAATATAAAGATGCCAGGGATTTTCTTTACCTCGGTCGTGGCTATAATTTTCCTGTCGCACTCGAAGGAGCATTGAAGCTGAAAGAAATTTCTTACATACATGCCGAAGGCTATCCCGCTGCAGAAATGAAACATGGCCCGATTGCGTTGGTTGATGAAAATCTCCCTGTAGTTTTTGTAGCTACCAAAGATTCTTTTCATGAAAAAGTGGTGAGCAATATGCAGGAGATTAAAGCAAGAAAAGGAAAAGTGATTTCTGTAATTACTGAAGGTGATGAACATTCAACTTCACTCTCCAACGATGTGATGGTGGTACCTGCCGCTGATGAAATAGTGGCGCCGATGTTAAGCGTTATTCCTTTACAACTACTCGCCTACTATATCGGTGTATTGAAAGGCTGCGATGTGGACAAACCAAGAAATCTTGCAAAATCAGTAACGGTTGAATAACCAAAACAAACTACAATGAGTGAAATAAAAAAAAGACCCATCCAGTCACTCGGCTACAATTTTGTTGATCAAAAATTTATTCCGAAAGGGAAAAATGAATACTACCTGAGAAATATTCAGAACCGAAGCGGTATTATTTACAGAAATTTATCGGCTTCAGAAATAAAGTCTCTTATAAAAAACAATAACACATCCGACGACTGGACAAAAATTCTTGTAGCCGATCCATTTAATAGTGACTTAATAAAGAACTGTAATTTTTATGGACTGAACAGGATTGGAAAACTTGAACCTCTTTTTTTAGAATACCATGATGTGCGGTTGCCGGTGGGTTTATACAACAGCACAATAGTAAGTTGTGACTTTGGTGATAATGTAGTGGTGAATAATGTTCACTACATGAGCCATGCCATTGCCGGCAATGAAGTAATACTTGTAAACATTAATGAACTGAGTACTTCGGATCATTCAAAATTTGGCAATGGAATAATCAGAAAAGGTGAAAAAGAAAATGTTCGCATCTGGCTGGAAGTATGCAACGAAAATGGCGGCAGAAGTATTTTACCTTTTAATGGCATGCTGCCGGGTGATGCCTGGCTGTGGAGCCGCTTTCGTGATGATGAAAAACTGATGAAAAAATTCAGGCAGTTTACTGAAAAAAGTTTTGATAAGCAGCGTGGTTACTATGGAAAAATTGGTGATGGCACCGTAATAAAAAACTGTGGCATTATAAAAGATGTTTGGATAGGCAGCGATGCTTATATTAAAGGCGCCAATAAACTAAAAAACCTTACCATCAATTCCGGGCCTGAAGGAACTACACAGATTGGTGAAGGATGTGAATTAGTAAATGGTATTATCGGTTTTGGCTGCCGCATTTTTTATGGTGTAAAAGCAGTGCGATTTATTCTTGCATCACATTCGCAATTGAAATATGGAGCAAGACTTATTAATTCTTATCTCGGAAATAACTCCACCATATCCTGCTGCGAAGTATTGAACTCACTTATTTTTCCTGCACATGAGCAGCACCACAACAACTCTTTTCTTTGTGCCGCATTGATAATGGGACAAAGCAATATGGCCGCCGGCGCCACTATTGGTTCCAATCACAACAGCCGTAGTGCAGATGGTGAGTTGATAGCAGCAAGAGGTTTTTGGCCGGGGCTATGTGTAAGCCTGAAACATAATTCGAAGTTTGCCAGTTTTACAATCATTGCCAAAGGCGATTTTCCTGCCGAGCTGAATATCCCAATTCCATTTTCACTTGTAAGCAATGAAGTAAATAAAAACAGGTTGGTGATAATGCCTGCATACTGGTTTATGTACAATATGTATGCACTGGCACGCAATGAAAGCAAATACAAAGCAAGAGATAACCGGAATGATAAAACACAGTATATCGAGTATGATTTTCTGGCGCCGGACAGTGTAAACGAAATTTTTGATGCGATTCTGTTATTGAAAAAATTTACCGGAAAGGCATTTGCCAAAAAACAAAAAAAGACGCTTGACGAAAAAAATCTAATTACACTTGGAGAAAAATTATTGGAAGAAAAAAATCCGGCAGTTGATGAACTGGAAATACTTGCAGAAGGATTTGAAAACAGTGAACGGCCGGTGCAGTTGATAAAAGTGCAGCAGGCATATCAAATTTTTAAAGAACTGATTATTTATTATGGCGCCAGCCAGGTGTTGCAATTTGCCTGGAGAAAAAAAATCAGTACCTGGGAAAATCTTTATACCCAATTACCATTTAAAGCAAAAAGAACCGGCTGGCAAAATGCAGGAGGGCAATTGATACCGGCGCCGGTAATAAAATCGCTGATAAAAAATATTAATACCGGTAAAATAAAAAGCTGGGAGGAAGTACACTGGTTTTATGAAACCAGCAGTATGCTGTATGCCGATCAAAAATTTCATCATGCATTTGCCGGCTTAGTTGAAATTTTAAATTCAAACGCAGTTGCATTTGATAAAAAATTATTCAAATCACTACTTCAGCAAACGCTGGCTACAAGAGAATGGATGGTGAAAGGAATTAAATCATCAAGGGAAAAAGATTATAAAAATCCATTCAGGAAAATGGTGTATGAAACAAAAAAAGAAATGGATAAAGTTACCGGCAGCCTGGCTGATAATAGTTTTATAAAACAACAGGTAAGTGAAATGAATACTTACCGGGAAAAACTAAAATCACTTTCAAAAAAATTCAAGCTGTAGTTATTTGTATTTTCTGCTGCTAAAAGGATAATAAGTAGCCGCAAAGCCGGCCTGGTGACAGGCAGAATAATAAAGCAAATCGAGCAGGTAATGCCTGAATGGTTTTTTCCCTTCTCCAATTTTTATAACCAATGCAGACATCAATGCCGTCCGTTGAATAAAATTATTCAGATGGTACTGATCTGTAAACATGACTAATACAGAAGTTGAAAGAAAAGACTTTGGTCCGTTATCTGGATTGCCTCCTTCATATTTATTGCGCCAGCTTAGTTTAGGATCAAACCATTGATCATTGGCGCCCGGAAATGTTTTTTCAAAAATTTTGTAATTAAACTGCAGGGTTTCATTAAAGCCCTTGGCTGTACCACCAACAAAAACAAGGCTGCCGGTAAGTATTTTATTTTTATCAATTTTCCATTTGGGTGGTTTGGTTACATTATCCTGTGCAAAAGATGAATAGGTGAAAAGCAAAAAAAAGATAAGCAGTTTCATAAAATTTCTTATTTAAAAATTACCGGTTACTAAAAGCATCGGTTTCAGAAATTGGATTAGTCTTTCGGCTTTAAATAAGAAAAGGGTAAAGTATTGGGGTTGTTCAAAAGAGAATGAAGAATGCTAAAATATGAATTGAAATCAGTAATTGAAAGGAAATGGACTGAAATCTCTTATGCAGGGTAGTTTTACTATTAATGACGGATAGTTATTATATTAAAAAATCTCTTTACCGTCGGTGAAAGGGTCTTTTTATAAGAAGTATGTTTAAAAATCGAAAACAGGTTTTTTCAAAAATTAAATTTGCCTGATCCGGGTCAATGTTTTTATTTTTTTCTGAAAAAAATTCTTACCGGCACTCCTTTGAAATTAAAATTCTGACGCAATTGATTTTCAAGATAGTTTTTATACGGCAGCTTAATATCATCTGGAAAATTGCAGAAAAAAGCAAATGATGGAACTACAGTTGGTAATTGTGTGCAGAATTTAATTTTTATGGGATGCCCCCTTACAACCGGCGGATGATAGGTTTCAATTGCTTTCAGAATTACATCATTGAGTTCCGATGTACTAATTCGTCGTTGCCTGCTTTCATAAACCTCCAGTCCAATTTCAATAGCTTTAAAAATCCTTGTTTTTTCTTTGGCTGAAATAAAAAGAACAGGAATATCGGTAAATGGCGCCAATCGTTTTTTTAATTCTATTTCATAGTCCCTGGCAGTATTCGTTTCTTTATCCATCAAATCCCATTTATTTACCAGCACTACTAATCCCTTTCCTTTTTTAGCAGCCAGGCTGAAAATACTTAAATCCTGTGCAGCTATTCCTTTTGATGCATCAATCATCATTAAGCATACATCAGCTTCGTCCACTGCTTTTATAGCCCGGATGACAGAATAAAATTCCAGGTCTTCATGCACTTTTGCTTTTCTGCGGATGCCGGCAGTATCAATCAGTGTAAATTCTTTTTGAAAAAGTTTGTAGTGTGTATGAATCGTATCTCTTGTTGTACCGGGTATATCACTTACAATTGTACGCTCCTCACCAATTAAAGAATTAAGTAGCGATGATTTACCAACATTGGGTTGACCAATGATTGCAAATTTTGGTATAGCCTGAGCATCCCCTGTTTCATCAGATTCATCAGCCGGAATTAATTCAGCAACTGCATCCAGCAACTCACCCGTACCACTGCCGCTTGCAGAGGATATAAAAAATATTTTTTCAAAACCCATGCTGTAAAATTCTGATGCGGCCAGCATGCGGTCATTATTGTCCACTTTATTTACTACCAGAAAAACCGGCTTGGAGCTGCGTCTTAATAAATCGGCCATGGCATCATCAAGATGAACAATACCGGTAGCAACATCCACCATAAATATGATTGCATTGGCTTCTTCAATGGCAATAATCACCTGCTTTCGGATTTCCCGTTCAAATACGTCATCACTGTCTGGCACAAAACCTCCCGTATCTATTACATTAAAACTTTTTCCGTTCCAGTCCGATATACCGTATTGCCTGTCGCGGGTCACACCACTGACATCATCCACAATTGCCTTGCGCTGCTCAAGCAGGCGGTTGAATAAAGTGCTTTTGCCCACATTGGGCCTTCCGGTAATAGCTAATGTAAATCCCATGCTTAATTTTTTCTGCTGAATAGTAATCTGGCTTATTAATCTTTTTTATGCGTAGCGTTATAATGATCAAAAAATAAAAGGTAATCGCTTTCTTTATTGAAGCGAAGATTCTTTTCCTTAATCCAGGCAACATAGGCCGATGTGCCTGGAATAAATTCAAAAATTGCTTCCTTGTTTAATCTTTTTATGCGGTGATACTGTTGGCCGGAGTGTACAAAATATTCTACCTCGTCGGCAAAATAATACCGCTTCATGGTTCCAAACAAGGAGTCGCCGGATTTCAATTGCCGTTGTGTTATTTTCAAAAGTTGAAGAGAACCCTGGTTCAGCTCCTGCACAAAACATCTTTTACAACTGGCTTTCTTTTTTACTTCAAAAATATTTGCTCTGAAAACAGTTGCAATTTTTGAAGTATCAATCAACTCCATAAATACAACTGTATTGAGTGTGCCTGGTATGGCCACCTGCTCCTCTCCTTTTTTATCAAAATAATGCAGTTCGCTTGTGGCAAAATTAAACCTTGCTCTGTAGCTGCCCATTGCAGTATCCCGTTGGTCAAAAAGAAAAGCCTTTGCCCATCCGCTTTGCCAGTAAGGGCTGCCTTTTATTTTATCATATGGAATAGTATATTTTAAATTATCGCCGCCATATACAATCAACGCACCATCCTTAGTAGAACCTGAGTGGCCGCTTTCCATCATCACCTGCGCCTGTGCGCTAAGCGCAGAAAATAAGATTGTTGAAAAAATAAATGATTTCATAAGCTTGTTATTTGTCATGAAATAAAAATGCAAATTATATTTTCCCCGGCTAATGAGTTATTGATATCCATATTCCTTTAAATGAGTATCATTGTCTCTCCATTTTTCCCTCACTTTTACAAATAGTTCGAGAAATATTTTTTGCTGCAGAAAATCTTCAATGGATTTACGGGCTTCTGTGCCAAGTTGTTTTATCATTTTGCCACCGCCACCGATGATAATTGCTTTTTGAGTTTCTCTTTGCACAATAACATCAGCGCCTATTTTTATCAATCCTGTTTTTTCTTTATACTCATTTACCACCACTGTAGCCTGGTAAGGAATTTCATCTTGAAAAAGATCGTAGATTTTTTCCCTGATCAATTCAGCAACAAAAAAACGGGTATTCAAATCAGAAATATCATCGCCACTGAAAAATGGTTCACCTTCCGGCAAAAATTCCAATAAGTTTTTAATAAATTTTTTTTTATTTATTCCGCTTGTTGCCGAAATGGGAACTACTTTTTTGCAATAAGACTTAGCAGAGAAAAATTCTGCTGCTTCATTAATTTTTTTTTCGCCAGCCCTGTCAATTTTATTTATAACAACTATGGCGGGCACTTTTAGTTTCAGTTCTGCAAACACTTTATCACACTCCTGCAGGTTTTCATTTACATCCACTATCAGCAAAGCAATATCCGCATCTTCCAAAGAGCCTTTCACCGCATTCATCATTTTATGATGCAGCTTATACCGGGGTTCAATAATGCCGGGGGTATCAGAAAAAACAAGCTGGTACTCTTTTTCAGTAAGTATCCCTTTTATCCGGTGCCGGGTTGTTTGCACTTTGGAAGAAACGATGGCAAGCTTTTCACCCATCAATGCATTCATCAATGTGCTTTTGCCTGCATTGGGCTTGCCAAAAATATTTACGAAACCAACTTTCATTGAAATAATTTGAAGTGCATACTTCAAACTGTACAAAAAATGAGGAGGTAATCAATCTTTGCCAGTTGAAGTACAACTGATCAGAAAAAAATAAAAGCCATCCATTTACATCGGATGGCTTTCGTTTGTTGTGAAGGCTCCGATTTAATCGGAGCGATCGTTGTCTTTTGTTGCGAAGGGGAGGATCGAACTCCCGACCTTTGGGTTATGAGCCCAACGAGCTACCGCTGCTCTACTTCGCGATGTGGAGTGCAAAGGTATGGGTACATGCCTTACTATCCAAAACAAAAAGCGTCCCTGTTTCCAGAAACGCTTTAGCATTTTATAAAATATTTTTATGACTTGCGGCTTACACTGCTTGCGCCGCTGGTTTTTATTTCCCTTATCAATCCTTCGCCTTTAAACCGTACATCACTTGCTCCGCTGGCAGTAGCATTCAATTCTTTATTCACTGTAATATTTACAGATGAAGCACCCGATGCTTTTGCTTCGCAAAAATTTGTTACCAGGTCAAATCCTTTAAAATCGCTTGCTCCACTTGCTTCCACTTTCAAGTTGGCTGCATTGCCGGATAAACTAATATCTGAAGCTCCACTCATATCTACTGTCAGGTTTTTTGCATTTACTTTTCCTTTCATATCGCTTGCTCCGGAAAAATGAATACTGAGTTCATCGGCAGAAATTCCGTCTTCAATAAAAACATCACAAGCGCCGCTTACAGATAATTTATCTAATTTTTTTACCGAGATATAGGCTTTTAAATTTTGCTTATCACTGTTCCATCCTTTCCAGAATTTTTTATCCGTTTCAAAACTGATAATCAGTACTCCGTTTTCAACTCTTGTTTTTATCCGCTCTTTGAATTCAGATTTTGATGCACTCACCGCCACCGCTTCTTCATTGCCTTGCGTAATATAGACATCAAATGAACTGGAAATTTTTATGGCGTGAAAACTGCTTACCTGTCTTGCTTCGGCATTGGCATCATTAATTATTTTTTGTGAGAATGATGAAGCGCTTACTATCAGTATTAATAATACTCCGGTTATCTTTTTCATATTTGTGAAGTTGAATAGTATTGAAAAAATTTTCATGTAGTGATTTTATAAAATTAAATTTTAGAAATTGTTCCGCCGGTATTGGTTTTTATTTCCCGAATGCCACCAGCGCCTTTGTATTTTATATACCCGCCCGTATTTGCTTTGGCATTTAATTCTTTTTCCACTGTGATGGTTACTCCGGCTCCGGTGCTCACCGTGATATTGCATGTATTGGTGCTTAAATTATCGCCGATAAATTTACTGCCGGTATCGCCTTCTGCTTCCAGTTTATCAACTTTCCCGGTCAATGTAATTTTCGATCCTGTATTCTGACTTACTTTCAGTGAATTGATATCTATTTCACCTTTTACCAAGCCGCCGGTATTGGCTACCAGATCAAGTGATATGGAGCTGAGTTTGCCATTTATTTCCACTTCTGCGCCAGTGGTTACATACAGGTGGTCAAGTGATTTATAAGAAACATAAGCTTTCAGGTTTTTGCTTTTATATCTTTTATTGATGGCGCCCATTTTTGTTTCGTAATGTATTTTCAAAATACCGTTTTCAACTACCGTTATAATTTTATCGCGGTACTCTGTGTTAGCAGCGCTTACGGCTACATCCTCAGTTGCTCCTTCTGTAATGATTAAACTGATTCCGGTAGCTACATCAATGCCATGGAAACCACTTACATTTCTTTTTTCAGCATTGGGGTCATTAATTGTTTTTTGGGGAAATGCAGGAGCCATAAAAAATGCCAGCATTAAAAAAGTGAGGATTGACTTCTTCATAAACGATGGTTTTAAAATTTAGTAGCGACAAAATATACTTTCTCTCTTGTATGATACGAAAGCCGGTGTAGAAAGGTTACAGCTAAATGAAATAAAATCTTCCGTAGCTTCGCCGCAGAACTTCAGAGTTTCCCCGGGGTGTTTCTGACAAAGGTCGGAATCTGAGATTAAACCCGTTGAACCTGGTCAGGGTAATGCCTGCGCAGGGAAGGTGCAAAACATCTTTCATTTTTTCCCCTGTTACTTGCATTGCCTCTTTTATCATGGATTATTTGGATGAAGTAGATTTCACGGATTTTATTATCCAATTGATCCAATTTTCTGAATAAGTCATTTAAAATGTAATTTAATAATGAGAAAGATTTTGCTTTTTGTATCCATCGTTTATACTTTTTGTGCTAATGGTCAGCAATTGGAAAAAACAAAAAGGGATAGTGTTCTTTTATTAGAGCCTGTAGAATTAAGAGCTACCCGTGCTGGCGAAAATTCTCCTTTCACCAAAATAAATTTTTCAAAAAAAGAAATTGAAAAAATAAATCTTGGGCAGGATCTTCCTTTTATTCTAAATCAAACTCCATCAGTAGTCGTGAATTCCGATGCAGGAACCGGAGTTGGCTACACCGGCATCCGCATTCGTGGTACAGATGCATCAAGAATAAATATTACTCTCAATGGTATTCCATTTAATGATGCCGAAAGCCAGGGAAGTTTTTTTGTTGACCTGCCCGATTTTGCTTCATCCATCAGCAGTATTCAAATTCAAAGAGGCGTTGGTACTTCATCAAACGGTGTGGGTTCTTTTGGAGGCAGCATCAACATTAGTACAAACGAAGTGAATGTAAAACCTTATACAGAAATTAATAACAGCTTCGGCTCATTCAATACCTGGAAGCATACAATTAAAACCGGAAGCGGTTTGGTTGGCAATCATTTTACAACTGATCTGCGTTTTTCAAAAATCAGCAGTGATGGCTATATAGACAGGGCCGGCAGTGATTTGAAATCATTTTATTTTTCCACTGCTTATTTAAATAAAAAATCATCACTTCGGTTCAATATGTTTTCGGGTAAAGAAAAAACATACCAGGCATGGTACGGTGTATCCGAAGCAGATTTGCAAACAAACCGGACTATCAATTATGCAGGCATGGAAAGGCCGGGTGAGCCTTTCGATAATGAAACCGATAATTACAAACAGGATCATTACCAGTTTTTTTATAATCAGGAAATCAGCAACCGCATAAAATTCAATACCGGTGTTTTTTATATAAAAGGTAAAGGCTACTATGAGCAATACAAAGCTGATGAAGCATACAATGATTACAGTTTACCGGAACCAATGAATGGCAATCAACCCATCACTCATACTGATCTTGTACGCCAGCTTTGGTTAGATAATAATTTTTATGGAAATATTTTTTCACTGAATTATAAAGACAGCATTTCACAAATTACGCTAGGTGGCGGATGGAACCGCTACGATGGTAATCATTATGGCGATGTGATTTGGGCTGCGCAGGGTCTGGCATTACCGGGCAGATGGTACAATCTTGATGCACACAAAACAGATCTTAGTTTTTATTTTAAAGAACAAATAAAAATCGGCAGGCAGTTTAATTTGTTTTATGATTTGCAATTCAGAAAAGTAAATTATACGATTAATGGCTTCAGAAATAATCCTTCATTAGAAATAAAAAACAAATACAGTTTTTTTAATCCAAAAGCCGGGATTAGTTATTATAAAAAAAATTGGTCTGGTTATTTATCATTCAGCAAGGGGCAGAAGGAACCGAACCGGGAAGATTTTGAAGCAGGAGAAAATCAACTGCCCAAACCGGAAAAACTTAATGACGTGGAACTTAGCGTTGAAAAAAGAAATGCAAATTATGCCATTGGTATTACTGGTTATTACATGCACTACAAAGATCAATTGGTGTTAACTGGAAAAATAAATGATGTTGGCGCTTATACAAGAACAAATATTCCGAAGAGTTACCGGATGGGAATAGAATTAACTGCTTCTGCTGAAATAAACGGCTGGATAAATATTGCCGGTAATTTTTCACTAAGCAGAAATAAAGTAACTGATTTTACAGAGTATATTGATGACTATGATAACGGTGGGCAAAAAACAAATACTTACTCATCAACCGATATTGCTTTTTCCCCCAATATAGTTGGCGGGGCAACTGCCAATTTTCTTTTCTTTAAAAACTTTGAACTTAGTTTGATAAGTAAGTATGTGGGCAAACAATACCTAGATAACACCCAAAATGAAAGCAGGAAACTAAATGCATTTTATACACAGGATGCAAGATTGACTTATGGTTTTAGCAAAGCATTTCTGAAAGATGTAAATATAATTTTACTGGCTAATAATATTTTCAACAAACTGTATGAACCCAACGGTTATACTTTCAGTTATATCTACGGAGGCAATTTAACGACTGAGAATTATTATTTCCCTATGGCAGGGAGGAATTTTATGGTGGGGGTGAATGTGAAGTTGTGAGATACGAGTTATGAGTTTTGAGTTCAGAGTCAGTAGTTCAGAGTCAGTGATGCATAAACTCTGAACTACTGACTCCCGACTCCTAACTTTTACCACCAAACTTCTCCTGCCACCCAAGCATACCGCCAACGAGATTCTTTGTGTGTTTAAAACCCATGGCATCAAGAAACATACAGGCCTGACCACTGCGGTTGCCGCTACGGCAATAAAGAATAAGTTCCTGTTCTTTTAAATCTTCTATTTCCTCAATCTGCATGGTTTGTATTTTACCAAGCGGTATCAGTGTGCCGCCAATATTGAACTCAGCATTTTCATGCGGCTCCCTTACATCAATTATATTTATTTTTTCTCCGGCATCCAGTCGGCTTTTCAATTCTTCAACAGTTATGTTTTCCATATAAAAAATTTATTGATTTGGTATTTGCTGGCTCAAACTATCAACAACTGGTTTATCTAAACTAAGTCTTATATCCATTGTTTGCCCCGTTCTTATTCTTATTTTTTTTCCTTCTTCATTAAGCCGTGGTGGGTTTTGCCAAAATATAAAAGAATTTAAAGTATCTGTTACACCGGCATCGGGCTGCACTACAAGAAAACTTAAACCATTTGCTTCTAATAAAGTTTTTGCATCGCCGAATTTCATGCCGATTAAATTAGGTACTGCAAATTCAATATCTCCCACCCCATCTCCCAAAACAAGATCAATCTCTGATCCCTGCCTGATTTTTGTACCTGGTGCAATTGGCGAACCCTGAAAGTTTTGTTGTCTCACAGTATGTTTTGCAAAATCAGGAATAAATGTAGTATCCCCAACTCTGAGGCCCATGTTCTTCAACTGCAATTCAGCATTTCGAAAACTAAAGTCAAGCAGGTTGGGCATTTCCACTTCAGGCGGCACATGGCGGTTGAGAGTGAGATAAACTTTACGATTAATTTTTACCACAGCATCTCCTTCAGGAATTTGTTTTATTACTGATCCTTTTGCGGTAGTGTCCACATAAATTGAATCCTGTATTTCCCAGTCAAAGCTCTGATCATGCAAAATTTTTTTTGCTTCGTCAAAAGATTTGCCAACCACATTAGGTACTGTTCTGCTTTTGCCATGTTTTGTAAGCGGGCCTAAAAGCAGATACAATAAAAAAAGAAGAAATACCATAACAAGAAATCCTGCAATGATATTTATCCAGAGTGGCCTTTTTGTTATGAATTGAAACATGCTATTAATTTAATTTTGGAAAAGTGATCCCGGTAATTACCGGGAGGGAAATTTTGAAATTGAAAATTTCCAAATCTCAATATCCCATTATTAATTATTCAAAGCACTCTTCAACAAGTTTAGAATAAAATTCCTTCAGGCTCCATCCCATCGTTTTTACCTGCATGGGTATTATACTGGCTTCACTCTGCCCGGGGATTGAATTTATCTCCAGCATAAATGGTTCTCTTGTTTTTTCATCCAGTATAAAATCAATTCTTACTACTCCCCGGCAATTGAAAATAGCATAAATATTTTTTACTGCTTCACGAATTTTATCAGCAGATGCTTCATCAAGTTCTGCAGGCGTAATTTCAGTGGAAGCACCCTGGTATTTTGCCTCATAATCAAAAAAATCTTTTTCGCTTTTTACTTCAGTAATAGGCAGAACAATTATGTTTCTTTTCGTTTTAAAAACACCAACAGTGAATTCTCTTCCATTAATCATTTCTTCAATCAGCACCTGGTTGTCTTCATTAAATGCTTTTTCAATAGCAGCCTCCAGGTTTTCAGGCTTATAAACTTTGCTCATGCCGATGCTGCTGCCACCATTGTTTGGTTTTACAAACAAGGGCAACTTTAGTTTATCCAAAATAATCTGAAGTGGTACGGCAGTGTGTTTAAAAAGATGAACAGACTTTGCTACATGAATACCGCCCATGGCTGCAACAGCCACTGTATATCTTTTATTAAATGTGATGGCTGAAGTAGCAGCATCACAACTGGTATAAGGGATTTTCAATGTATCAAAATAGCCCTGGAGTTTTCCATCTTCGCCAGGTGTGCCGTGCATGCCGATAAACACAGCATCGAATTTTATTTTATCATCATCCAACTGAAGTGAAAAATCGTTTTTATCAATTTCTGATTTGCGGCCATCTGTTAATTCATAAAACCATCCCTGCGGGTTGATATCAATTTTATAAACATTGAATTTTTCCCGGTCAAGATTATTATCAATTGTAATGGCTGATTTATAAGAGATAACGGCTTCGCCGGAAAAGCCGCCGGTAACAAGTGCAATGTTTTTCTTCATGTGTGGTTTCTAAAGTGGTTTACTTACGCAAATATTGAGGAAAAATTGTTTTATTAAAAACTAAACTTTTAAAAAGAAAGGATAATAACACCCCTTTAGGGGTTGGGGGCATAAGAAAGGTGAAGGACGTTCTCCCTTCACCTTTTAACAGCGGAACATATCACCCGCTTAATTTCAGCGGCTCACTCGCCGCATTTTTATGATACCTAAAGTTATCTTACAATAAAAGCGATTCCAAATGAATTGCAGAATTTTTTTGCACAGGATTAGCACAATCAGATGTGCATGGATGCTTTCTTCCCCATCAGTTGCTCCACTGTTTCCACATACATTTCATCGGGGACACAGCAATCTACCGGGCACACAGCAGCACACTGAGGCTCTTCATGAAAACCCTGGCACTCGGTACATTTGTTGGGCACTATATAATATACATCGTTTGAGACAGGTGCATTCTTCTGATCGGCATCAAGAGTAGTGCCGTCTAAAAGAGTGAAAATTCCTTTTACCGTAGTGCCATCAGCAATTGCCCACTCCACGCCACCTTCGTAGATTGCATTGTTGGGACATTCTGGTTCGCAGGCGCCGCAGTTGATACATTCTTCAGTAATCTTTATTGCCATAAAATATTATTTAACGGGTTCAGAATTATTTTTGCCAGACAAATATAACTTGCCACAATGAATTTACAAACCAGAATTAATTTACTTACCCGGCTGGGAACATTTATTTTATCGGATAATGAAGATTGGACTGAAACAAAAGAGAATGCCAGCCGCCAAAACAGTTGGTTTACCGGTGAGTTTATTGACCAGGCAGTGGCCAATATTTCAAGTCAATTTTTACAAAAAGAAATATTAGAGAACCTGGTAACTGAATACAAACTGCCTGATGTGATTGCTGCGCCAAAATCAGCAGGGGTAATAATGGCCGGAAATATTCCATTAGTTGGCTTTCATGATTTTCTTTCTGTTTTTATCAGCGGCAATAAAATCCGAATCAAAGCCTCATCAAAAGATGAGGCGCTTATAAAGTTTTTGGTAAAAAAATTAATTGAATGGGAACCCGCCGTTAACGACTGGATTAGTTTTGAAGAAATGCTGAAAGGATGCGATGCCTATATTGCCACCGGCAGCAATAACTCATCCCGGTATTTTGAATATTATTTCTCAAAATACCCAAATATCATCCGGCGAAACAGAACTTCTGTGGCTGTGCTGGATGGCAACGAAAGTTTTGAAGAACTGCAATTGCTGGCCGATGATGTTCATTTGTTTTTTGGCCTGGGCTGCAGAAATGTAACCAAGATTTATGTTCCCGCCGATTTCGATTTTATTCCCTTAATTGAAGCATTTAATAAATTCAATTATTTTAAAGACCATAACAAGTATAAAAATAATTATGATTACAACCTGGCACTGCATATCCTGAACAGAAAATTTTACATGACCAATGAATCCATCATACTTTCAGAAAATAAATCAATCTTCTCCCCCATCAGCCAGCTTCACTATGAATTTTATACAGATAAAAACGAAGTGCAGGAAAATTTAAAAACTTCTACGGATATTCAGTGCATTGCCGGCAAAGGTTTTATTCCTTTTGGGAAAACACAATGCCCGGCCATTACTGATTTTGCGGATGGGGTGGATACGTTGAAATTTCTGACTTCGCTTAGTGTTTGTTAAAAAAACCGTTTGAATATCAAATAAAACATCAAACTCGCAGGGTCTTGTCATACCGGGCGGTGTTGAAGAAAACATCCTAATTAAAGAATCCAAGCGAGGTATCTCATACAATCTTAAAGTATGAGATACCTCTCCGCCTGTGGCGGATCGGTATGACAAGCCTCCGATAGTTGAAATCGGGGCTTAGTCATTACTTTGCGATTAATGTCTTTTCCAAATTCAGATTTGTTATTAATTTTGCGAAGTATGTACGAAGTCTCTGGTAAACGAATTGTTAAACTAAAAGGCCGGTAAAAATTTCAGGCATGGTCTTCGTACTTTGCATCAGAATTAAAAAAATAAAAACAATTTAAATCGCTATGAAACTTAAACACATTTTATTAATTGTAGCCATCAGCAGCCTGTCTGCTATTGGCAGTGTATGGGTTTACTCTAAATTAAATAACCCAAAACCGTTGGCTATTCAAGCTGATGGAAAAGTACCGGCCAACTATGCCGGCTTTATTAATGGCCAAAATACTGTTGGTGAAAGTATTGATTTCATTAAGGCATCACAATCATCAGTGCAGGCGGTGGTGCATATCAAAACAAAAATACCTGCACAAAAAATAAGTAATGAATTACCGAAAAGCCAAAGGCGTTTTGAAGATTTCTTTGGAGATTTGTTTGAGTTTGGACCGCAAATGATTCCGGAGCAAAAAGCATCGGGCAGCGGCGTACTCATTAGCGGCGATGGATATATTGTTACCAACAATCATGTCATCAGCGATCAGAGAGGTGGCGTGGCTGAAGAGATAATGGTAACCATGCACAACAAAAAAATATATAAAGCAAGATTGATTGGTAAAGATGCCAGCAGCGATTTGGCTGTATTGAAAATAGATGGAACCGATTTGCCATACCTGCTTTATGGAAATTCTGATGAAGTAAAATTGGGTCAGTGGGTACTTGCAATCGGTTATCCACTTACACTGGAAACAACTGTAACGGCCGGTATCGTTAGTGCCAAAGCAAGATCAATCGGCATTAACAGAAGCCAGAGCACCTCTCCGGTAGAATCTTTCATACAAACTGATGCGGCGGTAAACCAAGGTAACAGCGGCGGCGCATTGGTTACTACGGATGGCAAATTAGTTGGTATTAACTCAGCTATACTTGCACCCAACGGAACTTTTGCCGGATACTCATTTGCTATACCGGTTAATATCGCAAAAAAAATAGTGAATGATATTATTGAGTTTGGCGATGTGCAAAGAGGTTTCCTCGGCATTCAATATGCAAGTGATTTAAATGAAAATCAATTGAAAGAATTGGGAATAAAAGAAGGTGATGGCGTTTATGTTTCTGCTGTAACTAAAGAAGGCGGCGCTGCTGCTGCCGGTATTAAGAAAGGTGATATAGTTACCAAAGTAAATAATGTGCAGGTAAGTTCTGGTTTGGAAATGAGTGCACAGCTTGCCAGTTTCAGACCCAATGATAAAGTGCCGCTAACTTATATGCGTGGCGGAAAAGAATACACAACATCTGTTACCTTAAAAGCAGAAGTAAAAAATATTGCAGGATTAACGCCAGAAAATTTACAGGATAATATTGGCGCTGACCTGGCAACACTTGATGCAAAAAAAGCAGAGCAGTATGAAGTAAATGGCGGTGTGGTGGTAAAGAAAATAAGAGAAGGCGGCAAACTTAGTGAAACTAAAATGGAAAAAGATTTTATAATCACCAGCGTAAATGGCAGACCTGTAAAGACTGTAGAAGACTTAAGCAAACTGCTTGATAATATTTTAGGAACTGTAAGGCTCGAAGGATTTTATCCAGGCTACCGTGGTACCTATACTTATCCGCTAAATATGAATGAATAAAAAATTAAAAAATATTTCAAACCGTCTCGTATTGAACGAGGCGGTTTTTATTTTTCATACACTAAAAACTCCCATGCCTGCATTTCAAAATTTTTTGTAAAAGAAAAATCTTTTGCTTCACTTGAAAAAACATTTACAAAAACACCATTCACTCTTTCATCCACTATTTCTACCTGCTGATTATTGTTTGCAGAAAGATTGAGAACAACCAGCACTTCCCTTTCTCCATTTTTTCTTAAGAAAGCAAATACTATATCATCAGCAGATGTATGAAGCCTGTGTGTTTCAGAATCAATTGCAGTTAATGCCGGG
>JANOJO010000764.1:0-15396 GCA_031418795.1 Bacteroidota bacterium
GAAGCTCCTTCACAGGATTCGCAGATTGTGGTGAACCTGGTTTTGGAAACAGCCCGTATTGCCATCAAGAGAAATATTCCGGTGTATGTAGTTTGCACCATGCGTTCCGATTATATTGGGCAATGTTCTGCTTTCCGCGGACTGCCGGAGTATATTGGTTTTTCACAATTTTTTGTTCCAAGACTAAAACGCAAGGATCTAAAACAGGTTATTGAAGAGCCTGCTATTCTTAGCGGTAACAGGATTTCGCAGCGACTCATTGAGCGTTTGGTCTATGATATTGCTGAAGGTGTAGATCAATTACCGATTTTGCAGCATGCGCTGAGCCAGATCTGGTTGGCAGCTGATCATGGCCGGAAGGAGATGGACCTTATTCATTATGCCATGGTGGGTGGAATGCCGGCAGCTGAATTACCTGATGAAGAACAGTCTGAATTCCAGAATTGGTTTAATAACCTACCACAGGTCCGGCAGAGATATTTCCAGAATACGGGATTGAATAAAGTAATTGAAAACCATGCAAGCGTTTTGTATGAAAATGCATGGGAGTATCATAATGCTGCTTATCCGCACAGAACCATTACACAACAGGATGCCAAACGAATTATAGCACTCAGCTTTAGTTGCCTGACAAAGATTGATAACAGTCGAGCCGTTCGTAACCGCATGTCGCTTGACGAAATTACCGGTATCATTAATTCGCCAACAATTACACCGGAAGTAGTAAGTGAAGTGCTGAGTATTTACCGGGAGGAAGGAAATTCCTTTATCAGGCCTTTCAAAACGGATGATCCCGCTACACATAAAATTTCAGCAGATACAGTTTTGGATATTACACACGAGAGCCTGATACGGAACTGGAATAAACTGAATACATGGGCCAACCAGGAGTTTGAGTTTTATAATACTTACTTGGATTTTAAAAAGCAAATGGATCGATGGAAGAGCAGTGGAAAAAGCAATGGCTTTTTGTTACCTATAGGACCGCTTACCTATTTTGAAAACTGGTATAATAAATGTAAACCCAATGTGGGTTGGATAAAGCGTTATTCTGAAATTCAGGAAGATCAAACAAAAGCAACTGCTGATGCAGAAAGAGTATTGGCAGATGTTCGTGAGTTTATTAAGCGAAGTGCAAGGAAAGTTGCCGTTACCAGGGCATTTATGAAATACGGGCCACAGCGCATTGCAACCGTGCTGGCCGTTGCTGCCATGATTATACTTAGCGGATTTTACTGGTATGATGCAGAACAAAAACAAAACAACCGGGTGATTGAGAAAGTCAGGGCAGAGGCATTGAGCCTGATGAAAAGCAGGGAAGTAGGATATAATGTCAAGGCCATGCCATTATTAATTGAAGAACGATATAAACCGGGATCTATGATGGCCTATCTGAATGGATTAGATTCAAAAGCAAGTTTAAGCCTGGCAAATGAAACCTATAAGCAGTTGTCATTAATTGATAAGAAGGATAGCAGTGCTTTAAAAGTTGAATTAAAAAATCTGATTCAGGCAAATTTCAAAGAGTTACTGTCTAAAAAAACGGATTATCCTTTTTTGATGAACGAATTGAATAAGTTCACTACACTGCTTGCTTACGATAACTACTATAACCCTTCAGGTAATACTGAAAAAATGCTTCAGGAATCAGTTGATGAGAGTTATGGTGTAGCAATGGTCTTTTTTAAAACGAAATCATTGTTTCAGTCTTCTTTATCCATTGAACTGAATTATGGTATTCAGCAATGGCTTACGTTTGGCCATGCTACTGTTGAAAAAATGAATACAATGCTTGGTTTGTTTTCTCCATTTGAAGAGGCAGGAGGGCAGGCCATATTTGATGTTTATTATTCAAAAGGCAGTTATGAAATCAATGGCCGCATTCCCAATGATTTTAACGGGGGTCATCATACCCTGGCTTCCTTATATGCGGCGCTGGGTGATACTGCAAAAATTATTCAATGTTTTCAGGCGATCAGGCAATCAGGACAGAACGATTATTTTACCGGCAGCCTGTTTAATAATTATAATAATATTCTGGCAATAATTTACCAGTATGGCCATCGGGAAAAAGTTGGCAACTTGGTGAAATGGCTCGGAGCCAATTATGCCAGCAATACACCGCTGACCATTTATAGAAATTCGGTAATCCGTTCCGGGTATTTAAACCATTTATACCGCGTAAATGTTGATAAAAATATTCTGCGGTCCTTTAAAGGTTATTATTTCCCAAATTCCTGCCTGGCCAATCGTGAAGTATTTAATGCACTGGCAGAAGATTATGAAAAACTGATCCATGAAATAAAGGAACCTTCACTGAGAAACTATACACTGGCTATCAATAAAAAACGAAGGGCCATGTTCGATAATAAATACCAGTACGACCGTGGCTTGAAAGTTGATTTTGTTTACCAGGAAAAATTGCTTCAGGAAGCAGTTGACCATTACAGGCTGGTGAATAAAGATTCACTGGAAGTAGTAATACCGGTTACCCTGCCCTACTATAGTGATGGTATACGTAACCGCCAATTCAAACGAAAAAACTTATTTATTTATCCTGATTATATGGAGGGATGGTTTAGCTGGACCTATCACTCCGATCTTTTTTTCAATTTCATAGATAAGAATAATCTTTTTGAAGAATTCTATACGACAGCGGCAGATATGGGCATGATACATTTCTGGATTGCTAAAGCAAATGAGGAAAAACCATTTACCGATAACGGCGAAGTATTTGATAATACTTATCCACTCAGCGATGATAAACTTAATCGGATTTTATCCTTAACTGAATCACATCCACAGGGTAAAAGTCTTGATCAGAACCTTATCAGCCTGATATTAGCTAACCGGGCTTTTGACCGGAACGATACGCTGGCAGGAATGAAATATTATCATCGATTTAATAAAGAAAACTTTGCGGCCTCCCGTGATAAATATGAATATCTTGAAAAAACTTTCTTTCTTAATCAACTCAAAGATCTTTGTGTAAACCTTGTGTTAGCTGGAAAACAGCAGGAGGCAGTTGAATTAGCCGAGAAATTTGAGAAAGAACATGAAAAAGCATTTGCCTATATTTTTATGGCTGAAAAACTTTACCTGAAACAGGCTGACCCATTAGCGTTTGTTTACCTCGATTCTGTTTTTTCAAAATCGAAAGATGTTGATTTTTCGCAATTTAATTTCGGAGCTAACCAGGCAATCGATTACCGGTTTAACCTGATCCTGCTTATGTCACGCATTGGCGGAAAACAATTAAATGCTTTATCAAACAATTTCTTTGCAGAAATAATTGAACAAAATAAGTTTAACGCTGTAACTAGCAAAGTGTATGGTATTGCAGAAGAAGGAAATTTTTACCGGGCAAAAACGGCCATTCCATCCACCCTGACTGAAACTCAGGAATTGATTGCCCGGTCATTCATTGTATGGCAGGCTTGTCAAAAAAAGGAATTAGAAGAGGGTGGGCTGAAATGGAAAGCAATGGATGAATTTATAACACATGATTTCAATTATAAATTTTATTTGCCTAATTAATGAAAAAATTTAATGCCATATTCTTTTTACTTTTTATCCTGCTTGTGATGGGCGCCTTCGCTTCTATGGCACAGAATAGCTATGGCCTGAAAATTATGGGAGGGGTAGCTCTTGCATTTGGATTAATATTCCTGTTGGAATTAATCTCGGCATTGGGAAAAAAAGAAAAGAAAGACGGGTATGCATTGGCAGAACTGGCATCCATGATCCTGTTCACTGTAATATTCGGATGCCGGGTTTTTTATATCCATTTCCCCTATATAGAATGGCTATTTGCTGCCGCAGGTACCTGGCTTGTTTTTTTCTATATCCGTAAATTGTTCATTCGCTACCAGCGGCTCGTGTTAAGGAATCGAAGATTGGCATGGTTGGGTGTGATTTTTCACCTGAGTATTATTCTTTTTTTGATCTCCCTGATCATGATACCATTTGCCGCCGAAAAAGCAGAATGGGTGGGCATGGCGGCATTTGCCTTTTTGCTTGTGTTCGTCATTGGAGACTTTGTGAAAAGAGATGACCTGGTAGATGGTAATAAAGTTACAGCTATGCAAATGGTAACCGGATACAGGGATCATTCAATAATCCTTGCTTCACTTTTTTTGTTGTTCTCACTTTTTGCGGCATTTAATAAAGCTGGCCTGGTTCCCGGAATTTATTCAGATGAATTTCCCAGAGCTTATTTCGAACTGGTAGATAAGGCTGCAACGGGAAAGGAGAAAGCTGTAGATGGCAAATACAAACACGAAGAGTTTATGAAGAAGTATGAACAATTCCTGAAGCATAATAAAATCAAGGATAAATAACCGGGTTTAATAAATCTTAAGTTTCAGGGTGTAAGTAGTCTATTTCAAAAACAACCGGAAAATGGCTAATGGTGTAATTCAGAAAAAGTAAATAGCTTTCATTTGTTTTCACATGTTGGCAGAATGTAACCTCAAAACTGTTGCCATTTTGTTGCCCAGTTCCCTGAAACCCTTATCAGTTATAGGTCGGCATATTCTGTATCGGAAAGTAAAATAAATTCTGTTATTTTTTATTTTACCGGGTTAACAATTTTTATCAGGGTTTTCAGTTAGCTGGGACTGTTCACATTATTCTTATATTTGTATTGCCCTTGGTTTCCAGCCAAAATTCTCAATGCACACTTTCTCCTCCACCTGCTAATAAAGAAGTTGTGTCATGCTGCATTATAATTATAGATTGTTGCTGCGTTTATTGTTTCTCATTTCCATTAATGTGAACGCTATTGGCCAGGGAAATGATACCACGCATTTCTCCACATCAAAAGATATCAAAAATATTTTCAGTATTGGCGGTGGGGTGCAGCATGGTTTTATTTTCGCCCATTCATCCTCGGTGGAGAATACAAAAGGGGCACGCCCCACAGGGATAGAACTTAATTTCGGCTGGCAACAAAATGATCCTAAGGTTTGGAACTTGTGTAACTGTTTTCCCAAAAAGGGTTTGATGCTTGCCTGGTATGATTATGATGTCAAAGTGCTGGGAAAAAGCTTTATTGCCTCTTATTTTTTGGAACCTTTTTACAAGCTGGGAAAAAAAACTTTTTTTTCATTTAAAGGAGCTGTAGGGCTGGCATATCTCAATAATCCGTATGACTCGGTCAGCAATCCAACGAACCGGTCTTACAGTTCTGCAACAGGAGCTTATTTATTATTCGGTACAGGGTTGTCGTTCCTAATAAAGGAACATTGGTGGTTGAACGGGTCAATTAATTACCAGCATATTTCCAACGGGGGATTGAAGCAACCCAATGCAGGAATAAACTGGCCTACTGCCGGTATTTCACTGATCTATCAGAAAAACCCTAAACCCTTTTATATGGGAATTCGCAATAAAGAAAAATTTTGGAAGGATTATTCTGTGCGTTGGGATATCGGGATTTTCGGTATTGCTAAAAAAGGAACTGACGAAACTGGTAAGAGTTACAGGATGCTTTTGATAGGTGGTAGTTTACAGGGAAGTAAACAGGTAGGAAGAATAAATATGTTGTCATTGGGAGCAGAAATTTATTCTGATAAATCACTTAGCATGCAGCTGAAGCGGGACTCTATTGATGCCAGTGCTGTAAAAGCGGGGCTTCTGTTCGGGCATGAATTCCTGCTGGGTAAATTTCTTTTCAGCCAAAGACTCGGTGTTTATATTTTTGACCAGACGCCTTACTACGATCCTTTCTATCATTGTTGGGGAATCCATTATCATATAAATAAACATTGGGGTGCAGGTTTTAATCTTAGAGCCCACCGGCATGTGGCTGATTTTATTGATATCCGGATAACTTATTCCTGGCAGAAATTACCCAAATAATAAATGCCGGGATGTGCTCAACTGAAGGAACCTCAATTGTATAATATCCTGAACAATTTTTTTACGGTAAGTAAGAGTTAAAAGACTCCGCCAATTAACCAGGCCCGTCATTTAAAAATTAAGTTCCATTTTAGAATTGGATTAATGTTAAATCGAAACATTACTATTAGGTAATCCATTTGAAAAGGAATTATCTTTCCTTTGAAGGTCATCAATACAAATTGGACTTTAGATGAAATAGATTTTTGATTACAAATTAAGTTTTTTGTTTAAGTCAGCAAATAATAAAATATTTACCACACATTATAGAGTCAATCAGACTCTGCAAACATAAATATTAAAACAACATCTTATAAGCATATGCAAAAAATAAACCAACTATTTCTCAGCGCTTTTAGTTTTTTATTAATTGGATTATCATCATCAGCTCAATCTCCCCGCCAAAGAATAAACCTGGATAGCGATTGGAAATTTGCATTCGGTCATGCTGCAAATCCTGAAAAAGATTTTAATTACAGCCTGCGTACTATTTTTTCAAAATCAGGCGGCACTCCCGGTACACCTGCCGAACCCCGATTCCAGGACAGTGCCTGGCGTACCCTTTCGCTTCCGCATGACTGGGCAGTTGAATTGCCATTTGCATATATAGATAATTCTGATGTGGAGAGTCATGGCTACAAACCTGTTGGTGGTTTATTCCCTGCAACAAGTATTGGATGGTATCGTAAACATTTCAGGGTTGCTCCATCAGACTCAGGTCAGCGTTTTCAATTACAGTTTGATGGAATTTTTCGTGATGCCAATATCTGGATAAACGGATTTTATCTGGGCAATAATAAAAGCGGGTATGTTGGCGTAAGTTATGATGTAACGGATTTTATAAATTACAACCGCGATAATGTTATTTGCGTACGGGCAGACGCAACCCAATACGAAGGTTGGTTTTACGAAGGTGCCGGAATTTACAGGCACGTATGGTTGAATAAATATTCCAACACACATATAGCAACCGATGGAGTCTTTGCTTATTCATCTATTGCAAATAACAAAGCAATATTAACAGTAGAAACAACTGTGGCAAATGAAGGAAACCCTGCCTCGGATTATTCCATCAACACATATTTAACTGACAGAAGCGGCCGGATTATTGGTACTGCAAAAGAGCAGCACGTAATTATTAATACGCTTGAAGAAAAAACAGCTAAGCAAACTATCGCATTTACAAATCCTAAATTATGGGATCTTGAAAATCCTTACTTGTACAGGGTTGTTGTTGAATTAAAAGAAAGTGGAAAAATTATTGATTCAAAAAAAATGCGTTTTGGTTTCCGTACTATAGAAATAAAACCAAACGGTGTTTTTTTAAATGGTAAGTATATAAAAATATATGGCACTAATAATCACCACGACCATGCAGGTGTGGGAAGTGCTCAACCCGATTACCTGCATTATTACAGAATTGGCTTATTGAAAGATTTAGGAACCAATGCCTATCGTACAAGTCATAATGCACCAACTCCTGAATTGTTAGATGCATGTGATAGTTTGGGTATGCTGGTGATGGATGAACAGCGATTGCTCAACAGCGGTCCGGAATATATGAGTCAGTTTGAAAGATTGGTAAAAAGAGACAGAAGCCGTGCAAGTGTTTTTATGTGGAGTATTGGTAATGAAGAAGGCTGGATTCATACTCAAAGCACTGGTAAAAGAATTGCTCAAACATTTATTGCCAAATTAAAACAATTGGATCCTACACGAACATGCACTTATGCTGCTGATGTTGCAAACGTATTTCGCGGTGTGAATGAAGTGATACCTGTCCGCAGTTTCAATTATCGTCAGTTTGCTGTGGAAGATTATCATAAAGATCATCCCAATCAACCGTTGCTTGGAACAGAAATGGGAAGCACTGTTACTACCCGTGGTGTTTTGGAAAAAGATTCTATCCGTGGATATTTACCAGACCAGGATATAACTGCACCCTGGTGGGCAAGCACGGCAGAAACATGGTGGAAGCTTGCAGCACCGAATGATTTTTGGTTAGGTGGTTTTGTATGGACAGGTTTTGATTATCGTGGTGAACCTACTCCATTCAAATGGCCCAATATAAATTCTCATTTTGGTATTATGGATATGTGTGGCTTTCCAAAAAATATTTATTATTACTATCAAAGCTGGTGGACGGATAAAGATGTGCTGCATATTTCACCACACTGGAATCACCGCAATGAATGGGGGCAGCCGGCAAAAGAAATTGATGTTTGGGTAAACAGCAATGCTGATAATGTAGAATTGTTTTTAAATGGAAAAAGTCTTGGTAAAAAAGATATGCTACGCAATAGTCATTTACAGTGGAAAGTAAAATTTGAACCTGGAAAATTAGAAGCAGTTGCATACAAGAGAGGAAAAAAACTCATCTCAAAAATTGAAACAACCGGTACACCTGTTGAAGTACAGCTAACCCCATACAAAACTACCATGCTTGCTGATGGTAAAGATGTAACAGTGATGAACCTAAGCATCATTGACCGTGAAGGAAGAGAAGTACCCGATGCAAATAATATGGTTCGTTTCAATATTAGTGGCCCGGGAAAAATTATTGGTGTAGGAAATGGCGACCCCAGCAGTCATGAACCGGATAAATGTATGGATGGTGCGTGGCAGCGAAGTGCATTTAATGGCAAATGCCAGGTGATAGTACAGAGTACCGGTGAGCCGGGCATTATAAAGTTTGAAGCATCATCAGCTTCATTGCTCAGCGGTTCCACTGATATTATTACTGTATCTGCCGAAAATGCAAATACAATTACCATTGATGAAAAATTTCAACTAAAAGGTGAAGCAGCCAAACCAAGACCAGTAGATAAAATGATGGGTGCTGATATTTCTTTTCTTCCGCAACTGGAGGATAGGGGAATAAAGTTTTCTGATAACGGAGTTGAAAAAGATGCGATACAAATTTTAAAAGACCATGGATTTAATTATGTACGTCTCCGCATTTTTAATGAACCTGCAAATGACAGTGGTTATTCTCCTAAAAAGGGATTTTGTGATTTAGAACATACAAAGCAAATGGCAAAAAGAGTGAAAGCTGCCGGTATGAAATTGTTACTTGATTTTCATTACAGCGATACATGGGCTGACCCTGGCAAACAATATAAACCTGCTGCATGGAAAAATTTATCCTTTGCTGATTTGAAAAACGCTTTATACGGTTACACAAAAAAAGTAATGGAAGAATTAAAAGCACAAGGCACAACGCCTGATATGGTGCAGATAGGAAATGAAATTAATCATGGCCTTGTGTGGCCCGAAGGAAATGTGAGCAATATAGATGGTACAGCACAGCTCATAAATGCAGGAACAGCCGCGGTAAAAACAGTTGACCCAAATGTAGTAATGATGCTGCATGTAGCATTGGGTGGACAAAATCATGAATCGGTTTTCTTTATTGACAATATGATTGCCAGGGGTGTGCAGTTCGATGTGATTGGCGAATCTTATTATCCAAAATGGCATGGTACGCTCAGCGATTTGGAAAATAATCTTAACGATCTGGTTCGCCGTTATAATAAAGATGTGATTGTAGTTGAATATTCTGCATTGAAAGAAGAAGTTAATAAAATTGCATTTGAATTGCCGGGTGGCAGAGGGAAAGGCACCTGCATTTGGGAACCGCTAAGCACATGGGAAAAAATTTTTGATGCAGATGGCAAGTCAAATAAACTTCTGTTGATTTATGATGAACTATCAAAAAAATTTTTAGCGGGAAAATAAAATATTGCCCGGGTGAATAAATAAAAGTTCAGGGTTAGAAACTTACTACTTCACCAAAGGCTTTTTTGGGTTTTAAGTTTTTATCAAATAATAAAGGATAATCTTTTCTTCCTCTTACCGGAAAATTATCAAGCCAGCTTCTGCGATCTGAAATATTCCAGAATGTAATGCCCGAGATGTGCTTCTTATATTTTCTAAAAAGTTCAAAACACATTTTATAAACTTCCATTTGCTTTTGTTCTTTTTCAGGTGTAAAAGTCGTGTCGTAGTCAGAGGACTTTCTGTCCCTTGCATCATGTTCTTTTGGATAAACAGAAATATCGAGTTCAGTAATCTGAATTTTTATACCAAGCTTAGAAAAATCTTCCAGCGTTTTATCTAACTGTTCTCTTGATGGCTCGTTAGTTGCCCAATGGCCTTGCAGGCCGATGCCGTGAATCGGAATTCCTTTTGCTTGCAAGGCTTTCACCATTCTGATTATCTTTTCTCTTTTTACAGGATTGATTTCATTATAATCGTTATAAAACAATAATGCATCCGGGTCGGCAGCGTGGGCATATTCAAATGCTTTTTCTACAAACTCTTCGCCGCAGATTTGAAAAAAGAGTGATGGCCTGAAATACTCATCTGCTTTATCACTGATAACTTCGTTAACAACATCCCAGGCATAGATGGTTCCTTTATATCTTGTCACAACAGCCGTGATATGTTCTTTCAATCGTTGTAATAATTGTTCTTTTGTTACCTGTTTGGCAGGTACGACTGATGAATCTGTAAAGAACCAGCGTGGTGTTTGACTATGCCAGCACAAAGTATGACCACGCAGTTTTAAATTATTCCTTTTTGCAAATGCAGCAATAGAATCACCACCCGCCCAGTTATAAAAATTTATGCCCGGATGAATGGGTCCCATCTTCATCGCATTTTCAGGCGTCATGCTTGCGAATTGCTCTGTTATCAATCCGGCTTCATCTGTTTTCAATGACTGTGGTGAAACAGCAACTCCCATAAGGAAATAATCTTTATAAAAATCTTTCAAACCTTTTGCTGACTCAACAGATGCAGCAGTAATTTTTTTACCTGAATTACAAAATTGAAATATTATTGCTGACAGGAAAACCAAAGCGGGAAAGAAAATCTTTTTCATTATAAAATATTTTAAGAAATCATATAATTATATCAAGCAGAAGAACACCAATCAATCCTAAAAAAGAAATAACGGTTTCCATCACTGTCCATGATAAAAAGGTTTGCCTGAGTGAAAGTTTAAAAAATTCTTTAAACATCCAGAATCCGGAATCGTTGATATGCGAACCAAATACACTACCGCTTCCAACTGCCAATACCATTAACTCAGGTGAAACGACTCCTGTTGCTACTAATGGCGATACAATTCCCGCTGCGGTGATACCGGCTACTGTTGCTGAACCAATTGTTACTCTCAATAAAGCAGTAATAATCCAACCGAATACTAAAGGCGGCATTTGCCATTTGCTGCTGAAGGATGCAATGTAATTTCCTGTTCCGCTGTCCTGCAATACCTGTTTTAAAACCCCACCTGCAGTAATGATTAATAATATCATGGCAATACCAGCAATAGCATCGCTCAGCCATTTCATCACAGTTTCCATTTTATTGCCGGTTCTGATGCCAAAAAAATAAATGGCAATCAGTACAGATATTAATAAGGCAATTGTAGAATCGCCGGTGAATAATAAAATTTTCTTCAGTAATAATCCATCGGCTAAAAAATTATTTGCCAGTACCGCCAGTGTAATCAGCATTACAGGCAATAAGGCAATGCTAAAACTTGAAAATGCTGCCGGTAATTTTTCCGCAGGATGCTGCGCATTGGTTGATGAAATTTCTTCTGATGAAAATACAGGTGAAACATCTGTTTTTATTTTCTGCAATAATTTTCCAAGAAATGGCCCGGCAATAATTACTGTTGGTATGGCGATGATGATTCCATAAACTAAAACCATTCCCATATCTGCATGAAAAGCATTTACCAAAACAACGGGACCGGGATGTGGCGGCAAAAAACAATGCGTCGTACTTAGAGATGCTGCCATTGGAACAGCGATGTACAATAATGGCAATCCTGTTTTTCTTGCAAGGGAAAAAACCAATGGAACAAGTATTACAAAACCTGCATTATAATAAAGCGGAATGCCAATTAAAAAACCAGTAAGCAATACAGCCCATTGAATATTTTTTTGACCAAAACTTTTTATGAGTGTTGAAGAAATTTGTTCAGCAGCGCCACTTACTTCTAATATTTTTCCAAGTATGGCACCCAGGCAAATGATTAATGCTAATCCGCCTAGTGTGCTGCCCACACCTTTTTCAATTGCCTTTAATAAATCTACAGGCTGCATACCCAAACATAATCCGGTAAGTATGGCAACAATTAATAACGATAAAAAAGGATTTACTTTTTTTACTGTTAAAAAAACCTGAACTGCAATGGCGAGGATGATGATTAGAAAAGTCATTTTGTATTTTTTGAATCATACCCGGAAAACGGATGTATCAGAGTTTCTTTTTATTGCTGAATGCATTGTAAGATTAATTCATTTCACATCACCCCACAACCAGATTAATGATTCAGGTAAAATAGAACCACCATGTTTGCCACTATGTGTGCCCACACCTTTGTCAAATTTAAATTCATAGTTCTTAAACCTAAATGCAGATTCCAATTGCAGGTTTGAGAGCCACCAATCTCCTGCTTCATTATTCAAATCATTACTTCCATCCTGCATAAAAATTTTTATATCTTTTTTCTTATTCTTTCTTATCATGAATGGATAGCTGTGCCCGCCGCGTATATCTGTATAGCTTCCGATATGGCTTAATACTTTATGAAAATAATCTGGCCGTTGCCACGCTGCAGTAAAAGCACAAATAGCACCGGATGATAAACCAGCTATGGCGTGCATCTTTGGGTCGCTGGAAATAATATATTTCTTTTTTAACTCCGGAATAATTTCATCAATCAGCATCGTAACATATTTATCATTCAGCACATCGTATTCATTTGCCCTGTTAGAAACATTAAACCGGCTTACAGGATATTCTTTTGAACTATGCCCCGGGTTTACAAACAAACAAATAGTGACAGGTAATTTTTTTTGATGAATGAGATTGTCATAAACTACCGGTACTCTGAAATCTCCTGTTTCATTTGCATAAGAATGACCATCCTGAAACACCATGAATGCAGCAGGTTTTGTGGAATCGTATTGTGCAGGAACATACACATAATACTCCCGGAAATTGTTATACAATTTACTTTCCCATTCATACTTTGTAACTATTCCTTTTGGAACACCAGGTTGCCGTTGGGAATCTGGGCCCAACTTATAAAGAGAATCCTGAGTAAAGCCGGCAAGTGAAATAAGAAATAATAAAAATGAAAATATTTTATTCATAAAGAATTATTTACTCCCTTCATGGGAAGTGATTATCTCATCTTCAATCTCAACACATACATATCATTTGTTACATACAAAGTCTTTTCATCCGGCGACAACGCACAATTACTTGTTGAATTATCAAGTCTCAGTAAGCCTAATTTTTCCCCCTCACTATTGAAAATATAAACACCGCCCGGCCCGGTAGCAAATACATTTCCGTTTTTATCAATCTTAAAACCATCTGGTAAGCCATGCCATGATTTATCATATCCTGCTGCGGAATAAAATATTTTACCATTAGTTAATGAATCACCATTTACATCAAAAACATACCAGTTGGGTTTGTCCGGGTCAGAATTTGCAACCAATAATCTTTGCTCTCCGGGAAAAAATGCAATTCCATTTGGCCTGGTGATGGAATCCACCAATAAAATTACAGTTCCCTGCCCGACTGTGTCATTCAGGCGGGTATCTTTTTTTACTTTATATACGCCATTAAAAGAAATTTCTTTTTTGGGGTCGTTATCATCCTGTGTTTTTAAACCATACGGCGGATCGGTAAAAAATAATTTACCTGCACTATTATATACTGCATCATTCGGACTATTGAATTTTTTACCTTTATAATTATCAGTAAGTGAAATAAACTTTGCTGCTGGTTTATCAAGTGGCGCATCCATTCTTGCCATTCTTCTATCGCCATGCTGACATAAAACCAAATTGCCATCGTTATCCAAAGTCAATCCATTACTGCCGGGTTCTTTGCAATCACTTGGTGTCGTTCCTGTATAGCCGCTTGGTTTCAGATAAACCTCCTTGCCTTTTTCTTCTGTCCATTTATAAACTGTATTCATCGGAACATCGGAAAATAAAAGCATTTGATGTTTTTCAATCCACAATGGCCCTTCACTCCACTCAAAACCTTCAGCAATAATTTCTGCTTTTGCATCTTTTGAAATTATATTATCCAATGCGAGGTCAAACCGTTCAATAGTACCAATTGTTTTATATTTTTCTTCCACTGGTTGAGTTTTATTGTCTGTGTTATTATTGCAAGAAATTAAAAATGCAATTGATAAAATGATTAAAAGTTTTCTCATACATTGTTCTTTTGTAATCAGTTCAATAAGTAATAAATCATCGGCCTAAGTTCTCCGCCTCTCGGCGGAGACAGGGGGCTAATGCGAATCCCTTGTAACTACTGAACCGGAACTTCCTTGCAGAAAATCCAAATCAGCGCCTTTATCAGCACCCATGACATGCTTAATATACATGCTCACATACCCGCGGTTTGCGGCAGGCTTTGGTGGCACCCATTTAGCCCTGCGGTTTGCTAATTCTTCATCACTTACATCCAGATGTAATTTTCTTTGTTCAACATCCAGTTCAATCATATCTCCATTTTGTACCAATGCTAAATTTCCGCCGATGGCGCTTTCAGGAGAAACATGCAACACCGCAGTTCCATAGGCAGTACCACTCATTCTTCCATCACTGATGCGAACCATATCTTTAATCCCTTTCTGCAATATCTTTTTCGGCAATGCCATATTGCCGACTTCCGGCATACCGGGATAACCAACCGGGCCAACATATTTCAACACCATCACACAATTTTCATCAATATCCAAGTCAGGGTCATCCACTCTTTTATTATAATCTTCTATGCTTTCAAATACAACAGCCCTTCCTTTATGTTTCATCAATGCAGGTGTGGCTGCTGATGGTTTCATCACCGCACCATTCAATGCAAGATTGCCTTTTACAACAATGCAACCTGCTTCGAACTGAATTGGCTTTTCATAAGTGGCAATTACATCTTCATTATAACAAGTTGTATTTCCCGAAATATTATCATGATGATTTTTTCCAGTAACTGTAACAACATTTTTATGCAAATGATTTTTTAATTCATTTAAATTTACCGGCAAGCCACCTGCATAATAAAAATCTTCCATCAGGTATTTTCCGGATGGCATCAAATTTAAGAGCAAAGGAATCTTACTGCCAATCGTATCAAAGTCTTCTAATTTTAAATCAACGCCTATTCTTCCGGCAATAGCAGTGAGGTGAATAATAAAATTGGATGAACCTCCAACTGCCGCATTTACTTTAATAGCATTTTCAAACGCTTCTCTTGTAAGAATTTTATCAATGGTTAAATTTTCTTT
Source organism: Bacteroidota bacterium (assembly GCA_031418795.1). Taxonomy (GTDB): domain Bacteria; phylum Bacteroidota; class Bacteroidia; order Chitinophagales; family Chitinophagaceae; genus VBAS01. The sequence continues at coordinate 15,233 of JANOJO010000764.1, forward strand.
TACCATTTGCACAATGCGTCTTCCACTTAATTGTGCCATTACTCTTTTTCTTGAATCAGCAGCAGGTATTGCAGATGCGCCGCTTAATGTTAACCCCAATGATTCTACCATACACGCCATCGTGCTTGCCGTACCCATCGTCATACAATGCCCGATGCTGCGGC
>JANOJO010000765.1:0-3050 GCA_031418795.1 Bacteroidota bacterium
CATTTCGGTCCATTCGATACTTGATTGCGCCATAACTATTTTTTCTTTGGTTTAATTATATCATTGGCAATATTAAATGCTGCTCTATTATTACTCGCCATCATAAAGTGATACATTACTGAACCTGTTGAATTTTTTAAAGGGAATGAATCCGAAACATATTTAAATACTTCATTTAATCGTTGTTGATACAATTTGCCAGCTTTTTCAATAGCATTCTTTTCTTTTTCTACAAAAGTTTCTTCACCAAATAATGTCTGTACTGACTTAGACTTGTAAAAATACTCTTTGATTTTTGATCGTTCCATTCCCAAAACCATTTCCAATTTCTTAAGCCATGAATCTCTAATATCCCCACTTCTTGTTAGCAATCTATTCATTCCAATCCCAGTTGGCACTAAAATCCATAAATCTATTCCTAAATTCTTTAATACTTGAATTGAACTCCAATTTAATGACATCCCATATGGATCAATAAATGCAAGTACTCGAAAATTGACATTTCTTTGAAGAAATGTAGCCATGCTGATCAACTTAATATTACAATCTTCCTGAACAACAAAACTTTTATCTCGTTTTTTAGGAAACTTTTCACCGATGGTTTTATCTAATTCTTTTTTAGAAATTTCATCAAGCTCAACAAAATAATACATATTAAAATCTTTGGGAAAGTCTATTTCTAATATTCTGACTGCAGCACCTTTGATTACGTCTATATCTGTCTTATCGTTTTTGTAAATATCTCCTGACCCTGCAAATCCATCGAAATAGAGGCATTTGAATTGAGGATATTTATTCATTATAGTTAAATATGCCTTTGCATAAGCAACTACAATTTCAATTTTTTGTTGTGTCCAATCGCCTCCGAACTGGTTCATAAGAAAAAGTTTAAACATAAAAATAAAAACAATTTTAATAATTAAAACAATTTTCCTTGTCCACCCGGCACTCTAAATTTACTTCTGTCCAAACTCCACTCCTCCGCATTCATACCATACAACTTTCCATATTTTTTATACTGCTGCGCCACCATTTGTGCAATGCTTCCTTCTCCACGCATACGTACACCCCAGCGGGTATCATTTACTTTTCCATCATGGCTTTGTTCTATCAGGTGCCATACTTTGTCTGCCCGGTCAGGAAAATTTTTATACAACCAATCATGAAATAAAAATTTGATAGCGCCATTTAACCGTATAAAAGTATACGCTGTAAATGTGGCGCCATTATCTCTTGCTGCTTTCATGATGCGTTGCATTTCATGTTCGTTCAATCCCGGTATCATGGGCCCCATCATAATACCCATGCGTACACCTGCTTTGCTTAATTCGTTTATCACTTTCAGTTTTTGACTGGCAGTTGTTGTTCTTGGTTCCATCACTCTTCTTAAATCTTCGTTGAATGATGTAATGGATACCATGGCTGAAACAATTTTCTTTTTCGCCATTTCCTGCAGCACGTCTTTGTCTTTCAGTATCCATGAGTTTTTAGTAAGTATGCCTACCGGCTGGTTAAATTCATTACACACTTCAAGTAATCCTCTTGTCAAACGATAAGTTTGTTCTGCGGGTTGATAGCAATCTGTATTGCCACTGAGCATGATGGGTGTGGCATCCCATTTTTTATGCATTAAAAACTTTCGCAGCAGTTGTGCTGCATTTTTCTTTATAATAATTTTTTGTTCAAAATCTAATCCGGCACTGTAACCCCAATACTCATGCACATTTCTTGCATAACAATAAATGCAACCATGCTCGCAACCTGCATAAGGGTTCATGCTGTAGCTCATTCCCACATCAGGACTTTCCACTTTGTTTACAATCGTTTTACTTTCCTGTTCTATGTATTGTGTTGGTGAATTATTTTCTTCCCAGTTATCAATTCCTTCTATATGCTCTTTTGTTGTTTCATTTTTTAAAAACCGGTTTTTTGTATTGTATTGTGCACCTCTGCCTGCTAAATAAGTTCCCTCCAAACCTCTCCCGATGGGTGAGGCTTTCGCATCTTTTTGTTTGGAAGCCACTTTAAAATGGTCTTGTTGTAATTTTTCTGACATAGAATAAGTTGGTTTTAATTTTTAATAAATTATTTTAACCGCTGCGGGACTATATAAACAATTCTCCCTGCTTTGTACTCACCGGCATATTTTGAAATTCAAATTTCTCTGCAAGATGATATTTCATTTCTCCCTCTTGTCTTTTTAATAATGTAATTCCATCTGCAATAAATCTTCCGGTGAAATGTTTATTGCTGTACTCCAGCCAGCTTTTCTCGTATTGCCAGGGTACTAATTTTCTTGCAATGGTGAGATGCGGCTCCATCATAAAATGTGGTTTATTATCATCATTCAACTTCATTAACCGCTGCCCGTCAGTACGAATTTCTTTTATCAGGTTTTGTACAGGCAGCTTGCTGGTTACATTAATATATATGGTATGAGATGGAAAGCTGCCGAAATCTTTCAGCTCCACTTTAAATGGCGGATAGCCCATTGCCACCGTTCGTAACCGGTTGATGATTCTTTCTTCCATCATGGCATACTGCGAAAAATTTACCAATGCCAATTGCGGCTTACCAAACCTTGCATGATCTGTTTTATAATTTTCCGAAAATTCTTCTTTCACTTTCATAATCCTGTTGCGTAATTCTTCATGCGGGCTCAGTACCAGTAAATATTCATTTACCCGGTAGCCGGGAATTGTGTTCACTATCGTTTTCATAATCCTGTTTGTTTAAAAAATAAATTGCCTTAATATTTAGCATAAATTTACTAAAATATTTGGCTTGTATCAAATTTTTTCCTCATCTTTATTTTCTGAAATTTTCTTTTATAATGGTTCCTTAACTTTTTTCTTTCGAAAGAATGTTGTTGATCGGGCTAAAACAATTTTTATGGATGGCGAAGAATTTTATGGCGCTGCTTACCGGGGTTCAAAACAATTTGCCCAACAGGAAGTAAAGACAGCAAACGCAACAGGCTTTGGCGCTGCTACCGATGATTATATGGATCGGGGCATTGATCTTAATGAACATCTTATTAAAAACAAACC
>JANOJO010000766.1:0-2023 GCA_031418795.1 Bacteroidota bacterium
CAGGCAGAATAAATAACATTCGCAACACCGATAGGACCTGTTAATCCCGTATTACCGGAAGGACCTTGTGCACCAGTAGTACCTGGAGGACCTTCGGGGCCTTCTTTGGAACAGCTTACAATAACAAAAGAAAAGGCAAAAATCAGAATGGATAATAGTCTAAGCTTTCTCATAGCGTTTTTTTTGGCAGTTAAAATTTTTTTTTAAAGTAAAGGGATTACCCCTTATTTCCAACAAAGTTTAAAGCTAAAGGAAAAAAATCAATCTGGTGAAAATTTTTATAAATAATTCCATTCCCCAGTTTTTTTGCCAGCCAGTTCTTAACCTTTACATTTGTCTGTTACCATTAAATAATCAATATGCGACTTAACCCTAAGTTTCTTATAGCCATCTTTTTTTTGTTTACCAATATCGCAGATGCTCAGATTAAGAAAGGCATGAGGATGGCCGGGGCCACCATTGGCAGCACTTTTTTGAACTCAGGAAAATCTGATTATAGCTTTCCGGCACCTACCACCGGTTACACTTCCAATAACAATTCATTTGGTCTCATGCTACAACCTTCCATGGGCTGGTTTATTTCGGACAATACCGCCGTAGGAGCTTTATTCAATCTATCATACAATCACCGGAAGCTGTTTGATGAATCAAACGGAACTACTTTTAACAGGGATATTCAAAAAACATTTAGCCTGGGCTTCGGTGGTTTTGCAAGAAATTATTTTAATACTGCAGGCAGCATGATGCTATTCGGGCAATTCAGTTTCAATTTTGGAATGGGTTCTTCCAGCAATGAAGGTTTCAGGTATGTAAATTCCACATCGCCTGTTTACAAGGATACCTATGATGGCAAGTCTTCAGGTGATTTTTATGCCCATGCGGATTTGTCAATTGGAGCCACGAAAATGCTGAATGCAAATTTAGGCCTTGATTTTTTTGCTGCTTATAACTACTCTTATCATAAAAACACTACTAAAACCACTACGAAAAGAGACCTTGATAGTAACGGAAGCATAGACCAGACCCTGGTAAGTGAACCTACTTTAAAATACACCGGCCATGGAGCTTCGGTTGGTGTAGGTTTACAGGTTTTTTTAGAGAAAAGGAAATAGTATTGTGTTGATCATAAAATCAAAAGCCTTCCGATACAGGAAGGCTTTGCTATTAAAAATCGTCCGGAGATTACTTGCTCATCATTTGTTTGGCTTCAATGCTTAATGTGGCATGAGGTACGGCACGCAGGCGGGCTTTATCAATTAGCTTTCCTGTTACCCGGCAAATACCATAAGTTTTATTTTCGATACGCATCAACGCTTTTTCAAGGTGATCTATAAAAGTGATCTGCCTGCTTGCCATCTGGCTCAATTGTTCCCTTTCCATGCTTACACTGCCATCTTCCATGGTCATGTAACGGCCTTCGTCCATATCTCCGCCCTCATCCTTACGGGTTATCAATCCCTGCAGGTAGGCCAGTTCTTTTTTGGCAGCATTCAGCTTTTTTAAAATAATATCCTTGAACTCGTTCAGATCATTATCAGAATAACGCATAGAAGGGGCCGATTTATCAATATGCAAAGTGTCCAACACCGATTTGGTAAACTCCGGTTCATACTTTACAGAAGAACGGGTAGTTGTTTTCGGTATCACCACTTTCAATGGCCGTGGCTTTTCTTTTTTTATTACCGGCTTGGCTTTAGGTTTTATGGTCACTAATGATTTTGGATCAAATCCAGCAGGTTTTTTAACCGTAGTTTTAACTGCTATTGCAGCTATTGCAGGTTTGGCCACTACTTTCTTTGCTTCCGGTTTCGCAACTTTTTTAGGAGTTATTTTTTTGGCAACCGGCTTTGCTGCTTTTTTTGTAGTCGTTTTCTTAGGCATAATTTTCTTTTTCACTGATTTTGTGGCCTTGCCCGATGCCCGGGCGGCCTTTTTGGGTACTTTTTTACTGCTACTGCGGTGGACAGGTTTCTTATTTGACATAACGTTTACCCTTTTTTTGAAACAATGACTTTTAAAAAAA
>JANOJO010000767.1:0-4627 GCA_031418795.1 Bacteroidota bacterium
CCTGCAGCCTCGCAGGGTCTTCGTCATTGCGAGGCCGTCTTTTAAAGACAGTATCAATTTTAGTAATGCAGGCCGAAGCAATCTAAAGAACTCGATTCTTGTTTTTCAAAAATGAATTTAAGGAGAAACGGCATTTAGTGATTCGGTTTTGAAAATAAAAAGGGTCGGTTTAGTTTGCTTCGTCTTGCCGGCAACAAACTTTCAATTTCTACATACTCCCCGGCAATCCTCCTATGACGAAGACTCCTTGTGGTGAAACATCCTGCAGCCTCGCAGGGTCTTCGTCATTGCGAGGCCGTCTTTTAAACAGTGTATCAGTTTTAGTAATTGAGGCCGTGGCAACCTGAAAAATAACTTCATCCTTTTTTTCAGAAATGAGTTTAAGGAGAAGCAGCATTTTGTTATCAGGTTCTAGAACATCGATTCAGGAACTACTTTAGGATGTTTTTATCACTTGTTGGTAATAGTTTTATTTATTGAAATGGAAAAATTTCCCGAACATTTCTAAAAATGGGTCTCTGTCCAAAACAGTGTAATAGAAAAGTCCACCGAGCCAGCCATGAAATAAGCCCAATACATAAATATTTCTTTCGGTTAAATAAATCAAACCATAAAAGATAGCAAGAATAAATGTTGCGATCATCAGCAACATGAATGGATAATGAACTGAGGCAAATAATAAAGCAGAAAATAAAATTACAATTCCTTTATTCAGGTTTTGACCTTTAAGGTCTTGCATGTTTCCTGCAGTAAGTGCAATTAATAAAAACTGTTGTATTATTCCCCAAACAGGATATAAGAACAAAATTGGAATGATGTGCCAGGTAATATTTATTGTGTTTTGATAGATACCTATACAGATAAACATAATCACCGAAAGGAGTCCAAATGGTAAAACTTTTTTCAAAACTGTATTAAAGTTATCAGTTCTGAATCCCCAATATTTAGTGATTTCTGGTTGTTTGCTTTTGCAATAAATAATATAACTCACCCATGAGATTATTGCTATTGTAACAAAAAGAAATCGCCAATTCAGATAGTCCATAAAAAAGAACTTTCCAATTGCTGTTAAAATGACTGCCGATATCTCAAGAATTCTTCTTTTATTTGAAATAGAAAATGTGGTCATAGTTTAAAAAAATAAGGTCAGTCTTAAATTACCTTTAGCTTTTCAATTTACACAAATTCTTGTTTAGTTTTAGTCTCGCACCGATATAAACATGTATCAGAAATGCTGAATAGAGAACAGAAAGATGAACGGAGCGTCGCAACAAAAGCTTAATAGTAGTAAATTAGCCGACTACAAAAAAAACAAACACTCAAATCATGAAAGGACTCAATTTTATTTTGGCAATTCTGCTTATGGCAACTATCAGCCATGCTCAAAAAATTATGGGCTTTAATGAAGCCAATGCCAAAGCACAATTAGACTGGGAAAAACAATTTGATCAGCAACTGAATGCAAAAAACCTGGATACATGGATGCAGTTTCTTACATCGCATCCGCATCATGTGGGTAGTGTGCAGGGAAAAGCAAATGCAGAATACATGGCGAATCTATTTCGTTCATGGGGCTATCAAACTGAAATTGCAGAATACCATGTATTGTTTCCGACTCCGAAATTCCGGTTAGTTGAATTGCTTGGCAGTAAACCATACAAAGCAAAACTGGAAGAGCCTGCTTTAAAAGAAGACAGAACAAGCGGGCAAAAATCCGAGCAGCTTCCTTCTTACAATGCTTATTCTGCAGATGGTGATGTAACGGCTGAATTGGTTTTTGTAAACCGTGGCATTCCCGCCGACTATGATGAACTGGAAAGAATGGGTGTGAGTGTAAAAGGAAAAATTGTGATTGCAAAATATGGTGGCTCATGGCGTGGTATAAAACCAAAGGTGGCTTATGAACATGGCGCCATTGGTTGTTTGATATATTCTGATCCAGAAGATGATGGTTATGCTGCAGGTGATGTGTATCCTGATGGGCCTTATCGTCCGAAGGATGGAGTGCAGCGTGGGTCAGTAATGGATATGCCTGTTGCTCCAGGTGATCCGCTAACGCCGGGTGTGGGTGCTACCAAAGATGCAAAACGATTAGATAGAAAAGATGCAATAACAATTATGAAAATTCCAGTGTTGCCAATTTCTTATGAAGATGCATTGCCTTTGTTACAATCTTTAGGCGGTGCAGTTGTACCTGCAACATGGCGTGGTAGTTTACCAATTACTTATCATGTTGGTCCCAGTAAAGATAAAGTTCATTTGAAATTGCAATTCAATTGGGATATAAAACCTTTGTATAATGTAATTGCAAAAATGCCCGGCAGTGAATTGCCGGATGAATGGATCATCCGCGGCAATCATCATGATGGTTGGGTAAATGGCGCAGCAGATCCTATCAGTGGCATGGTGGCAGAAATGGAAGAGGCAAGAGTAATTGGTGAAATGATAAAGAAAGGATATAAATTAAAAAGAACATTGGTGTATTGTGCATGGGATGGAGAAGAACCTGCATTACTTGGCTCTACTGAGTGGGCAGAAGATCACCAGGATGAGTTGCGCAAAAAAGCTGTTGCATATATTAATTCAGATGGTAACAGCCGCGGCTTTATTGGCGTTGGCGGCTCGCATACATTAGAACCATTTTTTAATGAAATAGCTGATGTGGTTATGGATCCGCAAACAGGAGTGAGTATAAAAGAAAGACGATATGCATTCACAATTGTAAATGCTGATAAGGCAGCAAGAGCAAAGTTGATGGGTAATAAAAATATTAAGTTGAGTGCATTAGGTGCTGGTTCCGACTGGTCAGGATTTTTACAATTTCTCGGTATTGCTTCACTCAATCTTGGTTTTGGTGGTGAAGGCGGTGGCGGTGAATATCATTCTATTTATGATTCTTATGATCATTTTACAAGGTTTAAAGATCCGGGGTTTCATTATGGCATTGCTTTATCAAAAACCGCCGGAAGAACAATGATGAGATTGGCAAATGCAGATGTGCTGCCAATTGATTTTCCAAGTTTTCAAAAAACAGTGGCTGATTATGTAACTGAATTAAAAACGCTGGCTGATAATATGCGCATGGAAACTGAAACAGAAAATAAATTAATCAGCGATAAATTATATGACCTGGCAAAAGATCCTAAGAAAGGATTTGAATCTCCAAAACCAAAAGAGGCTGTGCCATTCCTAAATTTCAGCAATCTTGAAAATGCGATGGTACAATTAAAAACCAGTGCAGAAGAATTTCAAAAATTATATGGCAGCGGTACTCAATTGCCATTGGAAAAACAAAAAGAATTGAATGAAATTTTATTCAAAGTAGAAAGAAGCCTGATTAATGAAAAAGGATTGCCAAGAAGAAGCTGGTACAAGCACCAGGTGTATGCGCCGGGCTATTATACCGGCTATGGTGTAAAAACTTTACCCGGCATCCGTGAAGGAATTGAAGAAAGAAACTGGAAAGAAGCACAGGAAAATATTGAAGTGGTTTCTAAAACAATAGAAGTATATAATACGCAGATCAAACAGGCAACAAATATTTTAAAACCCAAAGCGTTTTAAAAATTTAGTTCGTTTTTCATTCAGTAGATTTACCGCATGCAGTTACCCTTGCCATTTTTAAATTCTCTCGAAGCAGTTAAAGGCTTTGATAAAAATGCATTTGTAAAACTGCATGAAAGTGGCGGGCAGGTAACATCAATACGATTAAATCCTTTTAAAATATCTGAGTCTGCGAAAGCCCTCTCCTTTGGAGAGGGTTGGGGTGAGGTTATTCCATGGTGTGCAAAAGGATTCTATTTAGAAACCCGTCCATCCTTCACCTTCGATCCACTTTTCCATGCCGGTTGTTATTATGTACAGGAAGCCAGCAGTATGTTTTTGGAGCAGGCAGTAAAACAAACGGTTGATCTTTCAAAGCCTCTGAAAGTGCTTGACCTTTGTGCTGCGCCGGGCGGTAAGTCAACGCATTTGCTTTCGCTTATTTCAAAAGAAAGTTTGCTGGTGAGTAATGAAGTGATAAGATCAAGGGCAAATATTTTAAATGATAATATTATAAAATGGGGGTGCGGCAATGTGGTTGTGACAAATAATGATCCTAAAGATTTTCAGCAATTAGAAAATTATTTTGATCTGATAGTAGTGGATGCTCCCTGCAGCGGCAGCGGATTATTTCGCCGCGATGAAGATGCAATTAAAGAATGGAGTCTTAATAATGTAGCCTTGTGCAGTCAGCGGCAGCAAAGAATACTTGCTGATGTTTTGCCGGCATTAAAGCCGGGTGGAGTTTTAATTTATTCCACCTGTTCTTATTCCAGGGAAGAAGATGAAGATATTTTAGACTGGTTGAAGGAAGAATTAATAATTAATAATGAAGAATTAATAATAGATCCTACATGGGGCGTTATTCCATCTGTTGGTGGTTATCGTTTTTGGCCAGATAAAGTGAAAGGTGAAGGATTTTTTATTGCTTGTTTCAGAAAAAATGGGGAAGACGATTCTTCGAAATTTTACAGGAATAATAAACCGGATAAATTTTCTGATGCTGAAAAAATTATTCTTGACAGGTACACAAAAAATAATGGTATCAGTTTTTCGAGGATGGATAAAATGATTCATGCGGTGC
>JANOJO010000768.1:0-1666 GCA_031418795.1 Bacteroidota bacterium
AAATAATCAGAATTTGAAATTTAATAATTCCTGCTGCGGGATGGTTTGTTGATCACCCTGCAGCAGGTTTTTTATCGTACAGGTTTTTTCTTCCAGTTCTTTACTGCCAATAATTATTACGAAAGGGATATTTTTTTTCTCTGCGTATTTAAACTGCTTGTCAAACTTTAAGTTCTCATGAAAAAGTTCACTGCTGGTACCATTGCTTCTTAATTGCTGCATCAGTTCAAAAGCATTGCTGCTTTCTTTTTCTCCCAGGTTAAAAAATAAGACCCTTGTGGAAATTTGTAAGTTTTCAGGAAACAGTTTTAATTCTTCCATTACATCATAAATTCTGTCCACACCAAAGGAAATACCAACACCGGGAATGCCGGGCACACCAAATAATCCTGTGAGATCATCATAGCGGCCACCACCACCAATACTGCCGATCTTTACTTCTGCAGGTGCTTTGGCTTCGAAGATAATGCCGGTGTAATAGTTCAGACCTCTTGCCAATGTGAAATCAATTATGATTTCAGATTTTAAAAAATAAGCGGTTATTAATTCAAGTTCTTCAATTCCTTTTTTACCAGACTCAGTTGCACCAATTAACTCATCCAACTTATTTAATTTTTCATCATTGCTTCCTGAAATAGAAAGATACTTTTCAATTGTCAAAAGTTGTTCATCCGAAAATGCTTTTTGTTTCAATTCATCTTTTACTTTTTCCAAACCAATCTTATCAAGTTTATCAATGGCAATAGCAATATCATTCATCCTTTCAGCACCACCGCAGAGTTCAGCCAGGGCAGTAAGAATTTTTCTGTGGTTAATTATTAATTGATAATTATTAATTTTTAATTCAGTGAAAACCCGGTCATAAATTAAAGCAAGCTCCGTTTCATTTAATAAAGAATTACTTCCTACTACATCAGCATCGCATTGGTAAAACTCACGGTATCTTCCTTTCTGTGGTCTGTCTGCCCGCCACACAGGTTGTATTTGATAACGTTTAAATGGAAAGGTCAGTTTGTTGTGATTCATCGCTACATATCTTGCAAAAGGAATAGTGAGATCATATTTTAAGGCTTTTTCTGAAATTTCATTTTTTAGTTTTGGCAAATAATGACTTCTAAAGTCTTTATCATTTAGAAGTGTATCAACGTATAAGGCAAAAATTGGCGGATTTAAATCTTTTAAATCAGTCTGCGGATTATCAATATAAATCCCTTCACTTTTTAAAAAGTCTCTTTGATATTCATTTTCATCTTTGAGATATTTCTGTAAGGCTCTAAATAATTCTTCATAGAACTCTTTGTTAAAGGGATTTCCTGATTCAAGAATTCTAAAAATTAACTTATCTCCTTCATCACCATATTTTCCCATCAGTGTTTCAATATTTTCCATAGCCGGTGTTTCCAACGGTTGAAAACCGTACAGCTCAAAAACATTTTTAATTGTATTGAGAATATAATTTCGCTTACGAACAATATCCGGTCCAAAATCTCTGGTGCCTTGTGGTAAACTTGGTTTTGCCATATTAAAAAATCATTTCAAATAATCAGTTTCTTGTAAAGCCCCTTTAGGGGTTGGGGTATATTTTTTTATAATTGCATCACATGCTTCATCAATCATTTTATACACCTGATGGTATCCCGCCTCAGGCCCATACCAGGGATCAGGT
>JANOJO010000769.1:0-10764 GCA_031418795.1 Bacteroidota bacterium
TTTATCAAAATCAGGATTGTAGCGGTTAAAGTCAGTGATGGGAAATAAAAGATGTTTGGCAATAACAACTGAATTAAACTTTCCGCTTACACGCTGCACTTTTGAATTGGTTAATTCATCAGCAGTAAGATTTTTTGCAGCCGGGTTCTTTGCAGATGCCATTATCAAATCTTTTGTTTCATATTTCGTTAATGTAGTAATGCCGCCTTCGCCTTCCATGATGTAGTGTGTGGCAATAAATTTTTTTACATGGTCTCTTGATTCAGCAGGCAGGTAATATTGCAACGACCAGAAATCACTGCTTTTACTTTTGCGAATAGCGGAGTTTACATTTCCCGGTCCGCCATTGTATGCAGCAATCACCAGCAGCCAGTCTTTGAAGATTAAATAGAGTTCAGTTAAGTAGCGGGCAGCAGCATGAGTGCTTTTATAATAATCAGTTCTTTCATCTAAGTAGTTAGATACTTTCAATCCCATTCTGCGGCCAGTAGCCGGCATAAACTGCCAGGGCCCCACAGCGCCAGCCCACGACACGGCATATACTTTCAAATGAGATTCTATCACCGCCAGGTATTTTAATTCTTTTGGCAATCCATGTAAACCAAGTATGGCATCCATCATGTCAAAATAAGGACGGCCCCAGCCTTTTAGTTTTTCTAAATTCTTTTTATGCTTTTGCATGTAGTCATCTACAAAACTGATGGCCCGCGGATTCAGTTGTGCAGTATTCATACCGGCCACTTCATGATTGGCTATGAATAAATCTTTAAATCCTTTTTTGAGGTCGTTTGTAATAAGATTGGTATCTGCCGCCAAGGATGTTTTATCTGCACTGTCTGCAACAGGATTTTTCTGAATAATAATTAATGAGTCAACACTGCCTGTTTGTGAACTGCAAACGAACAGCATAAAAAATGAAAGAGTAAAAAGAAATATTTTTTTCATGCAGGGGTATTAAAAACAGAGTTACTTGTATTTCTTTATTAAAAAGATTACAAACCTATCAGTTTCTTCATCCTTAGGAACTCTTAAACTGTTAAACTTTTCCCGAAGGGATGCCTTCGGCATAAACCATTAAACTATTAAACTCTTAAACCATGCTCCATCATTTGTTTTGAAGCCTGCAGCAAAGATAATTCATCAAATTTTTTTGACATGAGTTGTATTCCGAAAGGCATGCCGCATGAATGTTTGAAAAGCGGAATTGAAATGCCCGGTATGCCTGTAAGATTTGCAAACACCGTATAAATATCAGCAAGGTACATGGCTATCGGGTCATCAGTTTTTTCACCTATCTTAAAAGCAACAGATGGTGATGTGGGCATGAGTATAAAATCAAAACCTGTCCCGCCATTTGCGGGATCACTGAAAACCATTTCTGTTTTCTCCACTAATTTTTTTCTTACTTTCTGTGCTTTGGTAAAATAAGCATCATAATAGCCGGTGCTGAGTACAAATGTTCCAAGCATGATTCTTCGTTTTACTTCCTTACCAAAGCCCTCACTTCTGTTGTGTTTATAAAAGTCAGATAAATCATTTGCCGGTTGAGTTGAACGATAGCCATACCTCACACCATCATATCGTGATAGATTGGATGATGCTTCTGCAGTAGTAAGAATATAATAAGCGGGAACGATGTAATCGAGGTATTCAAAATTTAATGCTTCCACAACATGCCCGTCATTTTTTAATTGCTCAATCAAAAGCTTTATTGATGCAGCAATTTCCGGATCCAGAGATGGATGTTCCAATGTTTCTTTAAAATAAGCAAAGCGGAATTTTTTTTCTGTTGCGGTTGTTAATGATGAATATTCATCAACAGGTTTATGAGAAACTGTACTGTCAAAATCATCTTCACCGGAAATTACCTGAAGCATCAGCGCTACATCATCTGTATTTTTTCCGAAAATTCCTATCTGGTCAAATGAAGAGGCATAAGCAATAAGTCCGTATCGGGATATGCGGCCATAAGTTGGCTTTAATCCAACGATGCCGCAAAAATCTGCCGGCTGCCTTACAGAACCACCCGTATCGCTGCCCAAAGAAACCATACACAAACCTGCCTGTACTGCAACTGCCGACCCGCCGGATGATCCACCGGGAACTCTTGTTTCATCAAATGCATTTAATACTTTTCCATAAACTGAATTTTCGTTGGTGGAGCCCATGGCAAACTCATCACAGTTACAACTGCCGATGATGATGGCTTCTTCCTCCAATAATTTTTCAACGGCTGTTGCGGAATAAAGCGAAGTAAAGTTTTTTAAAATACCAGATGCAGCTGATACAGGATGGTCTTTATAACAGATTACATCTTTTATTGCTACTATCACTCCATGAAGTTTGCCCGGAGTATTTCCTGATTTTCTTTTATTATCTAGTGCAGCAGCCTGCTGTAATGCTTCATCTGCAAAAACATGCACAAAAGAATTAAGGTGAGAAGCAGCCTTTATTTTATCCAGGTAAAACTGCACTGCATCAACACAGGTTGTTTTTTCCTGTAATAGCGATTGATGAAAATTTTCAATAGATGAGTAATCAAACAAAAGCGGTAGCCTTTATAAATGTAATAAGGTTTGAAACTGCAATGCGAATATTACTGCAATTAAGAAGCTTTATTGTCTTTTTCTGAAATGCTTTCTTCAAGTTCTTTCTTTACATTGTCTTTAGCGTCTTTAAATTCACGAACGCCTCTGCCAAGTCCTCGCATCAGTTCAGGAATTTTTTTACCACCAAACAATAACAAAACAACAAATGCAATTAAAAGGATTTCTGTCCAGCCGAGATTCATAATATTTATTTTAGTAGGAGGTCAAAGTTAATGCAAAATGAATTGAGGAATTTATTTTATTTCCAAAAGGTTTGACAAATAAAAAACGGCTTATTGAAAGCCGTCTCAAATATTGTTGTTGCAAATTATTTCTTAGTAGTTTCAACAGCCTGTCTTTTTTCACGAATTCTTGCACTCTTACCACTACGGTTACGGAGATAAAACAGTTTGGCTCTGCGAACACGGCCTACTTTATTCACTTCAATGGATTCAATATTGGGCGAAAACAAAGGAAACAGTCTTTCTACACCAACACCATCAGAAATTTTGCGGACTGTAAAACTTGCAGTAACTCCATTTCCCTGGCGTTTGATAACATCGCCTTTGAAACCTTGTATCCTTTCTTTGTTTCCCTCAATGATTTTATAGTTTACGGTAACATTATCACCAGCTTTAAAAGCGGGAAATTCTTTTTTACCTGTCAGTTGTTCGTGTACAAATGCGATTGCGTTCATAATCTTCAATTTTTTTAAACGGGTCGCAAAGATAAGGGGAACAGTTTAAAGTTTAAAGGTTTTTCCAAAGGGATACCTTTGGGAAAGAGTTTAAAAGTTTCAACTAACATAGAGTACTTAATAAGAAGGAAAGATTTATTATTCTGCAAAACCTTAAACCATTAAACATGAAACTTTTAAAGAATTACCGGGCTACATTCACCGTCCTCTTCTCTCTTATCACCGTCACTTTTATCTGGCCGGGAAAGGTCATTTCGTTTTGAATTTTCTGAGCTATTTCAAAAGAAAGTTTTTCAGAATCCTGGTCACTTACTTTATCAGCCTCTACAATTACTCTCAATTCACGACCGGCCTGAATGGCATAAGCTTTTTCCACACCATTATAAGCCATGGCAAGATTTTCCAAATCTTTAATCCGCTGAATGTATTGCTGCATTATTTCCCTGCGGGCACCCGGCCTTGCTCCGCTAATTGCATCGCAAGCTTGAACAATTGGAGAAATAACAAACTGCATTTCCATTTCATCGTGATGGGCGCCGATGGCATTTACCACCGCCGGATTTTCACCATATTTTTCTGCAAGCTTGGCGCCGAGTAATGCATGGCTAAGTTCAGTTTCTTCATCAGGTACTTTTCCAATATCGTGTAAAAGGCCGGCACGTTTTGCCAGCTTTACATTCAATCCTAATTCGGCAGCCATGATGGAACATAAGTTTGCAGTCTCACGGCTATGCATCAATAAATTTTGTCCATAGGAAGAACGGAATCTCATTCTGCCCACCATTCTTACTAATTCTTTATGCAGGCCATGAATGCCCAGCTCAATCACAGTTCTTTCACCAATCTCCCTCACCTGCTCTTCAATTTGCTTTTTAGTTTTTTCCACCACTTCTTCAATCCGGGCCGGATGAATACGGCCATCGGTTACTAATCGCTGCAAACTTAACCGTGCAATTTCCCGGCGTAACGGGTCAAAAGATGAAAGAACAATTGCTTCCGGTGTGTCATCAACAATTAAATCAACACCGGTGGCTGCTTCTATTGCCCGGATATTTCTTCCTTCACGCCCAATTATCTGACCTTTTATTTCATCGCTTTCAAGATTAAAAACTGTGATTGTATTTTCAATAGCCTGCTCGGCAGCTGTACGCTGTATTGTTTGAATAATAATTTTCCTTGCTTCTTTATTGGCTTTCTGTTTGGCATCCTCAATTATTTCCTGTTGAATAACCAGGGCTTTTGTCTGTGCTTCATGCCTCAGGCTTTCCACCAATTGTGTTTTTGCTTCTTCGGCAGACAGGCCGGCAATTTTTTCTAAGCGGCGAATATGTTCTTCCTGGTGTTTCTCTAATTCTGTTCTCTTGATATTTACTAATTCAATCTGGCGGTTAAGATTTTCTTTGATTGCTTCATTTTCTTTGATGTGCTTATCAAGATTAGTTTCTTTTTGAATAGCGGATTGCTCTTTTTGGCGGATGCGGTTTTCCGCTTCATTAGTTTTACGGTTACGGTCAAGCACTTCCCGTTCGTGGTTAGCCTTCATCTGCACAAAGCGTTCCTTTGCCTCAAGTTCTTTTTCTCTTTTAAAATTTTCGCCTCTCAGTTCGGCTTCTTTGATGATATTTTGAGAAAGTGATTCGGCGTCGGCAATCTGTTTTTTTGTGTTTTTGGAGAAAACCAGTTTACCCACTATGATGCCCACAATAAGGGCGGCTGCTCCAATAATGGCAGAAAGTATATTCGGGTCCATGAATTTTTAGTTTGAATGATTTCACAAATCTTGTTTTAAAACTTTATCCAGATTCTTATGACGAGCAACGCAAAGAACAGGGAATGAGCGAAGATACTAAACGGCAGTTACAGGATGAAATACTTTAATGAGGGAATAACTTAGTTTCAGGAGGACTACAACTGCCCATCAAGCATTTTTTCCAGCAGATTCAATTTCTCAGCAATATTTTCTTTTTCAACTTCATTAGTTGTATTTGTATTCTGTTCGGTAGCGTACCAAACTAATGCCATGGCAACATAGTCCTGCATATCCTTTCCGGCAAACTGAGTTTTGAATTCAAAGATTTTGTCATTGATTCTTTTTACCGTTTTACGCACCACTTCTTCATCCTTCGATTGTATTTTAATCCGGTAGCTTCTATCGGCAATTACGATGGTGGCTGGTATTAGTTGTTCGGGCATAGTCGGGAATTGTAAATTGTGAATAAGGATTTTTTCTACTCACTTAACATTGCAATACAGCGGTCAATTTCTTTTATGTAAGCATTTATTCTTTTTTCAAATTCTTTTTTATCCGCATCTTCCCAATTGCCGGAAGTTATTTTCAAAACCTCTACCTGCTGTTTTAAATCGGAAATGTTTTGCTGGTAAACAAGGGAGTGCTTTGTGTATTTACCTAATTCTTCTTTCAGCTTTGTATTTTCTTTTTGCAATGTAGCATTCTGCTTCAGCACCTGCTGCAGCTTTTCCTGGATTCGTTTTAATTGTATTTCTAAAACAGACATAAATCAGCAATTTTAAAAATGTTCAATGCTCAATGTTCAATTTTCAATTCTCATTTTTTTCAGTCATTGAACATTGAGCATTGATAGTTGAGCATTGAATATTTATTTCCTCATCTCAGCATTTAACTCTTTCTCCAGCGCAGCCATTATCTTATTCATCCATTCATCAATCTCTTTATCTGTCAGCGTTTTTTCTTCATCTAAAAAAGTAAAACTGACAGCCATAGATTTTTTATCAGCCCCGATTTTCTCACTCTCGAATATATCAAAGAGTTTTACCTCCTGCAATTTGTCAAGCCTCAATTTATGCACCGTATTTTCCACTTCGGCATAAGCAAGTTGCTTAGCCACTACCATAGATATATCCCTTATCACTGATGGAAATCTTGGCAATTCTTTTATAGAAGTATTTTGTTGTGCAGCAATTTTTGTTAACGCCACCCAGTCAAATGCTGCAAAGAATACGGGTTGTTTTATTCCAAATTGTGAAAGCACATTCTTTTTTACCTCGCCAGCGCCGGCAATTATTTGTCCGTTCACTTTGTAAATAATATGGTCATCTAATTTTGGTACGGCAAATGATTCAACAACATCTGGTTTTACACCAAGCAAAGTAAATACTGAATTCATTGCCCCTTTAATAAAATAAAAATCTGCTGCGCTGCTTTTCTGTTTCCAGCTTTCTTCATTTGAATTGCCACTCACTACCAGGCACAATTGTTCCATTTCATGATACTGGCCTGCACCTGTTGTAAAATATCCTTTACCGTATTCAAAAAACTTTAAATTATTATTTCTGTGGTTCAGGTTGCGGGCCACCACTTCAAGGCTTGTTTCTAAAAGTGATGGACGAAGAATATTCAACTCTGTACTCAGACTATTCATCATTTTTACCATGCGTTGTAATTCTTCTTCGGAAAAATAAGCAGCATTTGTAATTGAGTTCGTCATCATTTCATGAAAACCAAGTCCCACTAAATAGTTTGCAGTTTTTTCTTTCAGGGTTTGAAGTAAATAATTTTCTTCCACCGAAGGTGTAATGGTGATGGCCGAAGGAATTTCAATATTATCCAATCCATCAATGCGTAAAATTTCTTCAACTAAATCGGCAGGCAAAGAAATATCCGGCTTGCAGAAAGGAACAGACACTCTTAATTCATCAATGCCTTCCTTCATCACTTCAAAGCCAAGACTGTTTAAAATATCTTTTACAGAATCAGGATGATAATTTTTGCCACTCATCTTTTTCAAAAAATGGTATTTTATCGCCACCTGGGTTTTATCAGCCGGCTTTGGATAAATATCAACAATTTCTGATGCAATTTTTCCACCACCTATTTCTTTTATCATCAACGCTGCACGTTTCAAAACATTTACTGTATTGGAAATGTCAATATTTTTTTCAAACCGGGTTGCCGCATCAGTTCTCAGCCCGTGACGAAAACTTGTTTTACGAATATCAATTGGATTGAACCATGCACTTTCCAAAAAAATATTTTTTGTTTTATCGGTAACTCCGGAATGCAGTCCACCAAAAACACCAGCGATGCACATACCACCTTTTGTATCACAAATCATCAGGTCGTCTTTACTTAATTTTATTTGCTTCTTATCTAATGTTTCAAATATTGTTCCTTCGGGTAAATTTTTTACCACTACTTTGCCACCTTTTATTTCATCAGCATCAAATGCATGAAGTGGTTGTCCGGTTTCATGCTGAATAAAATTGGTGATGTCAACAATATTATTAATTGGTCTCAGCCCGATGGCTTTTAATTTTTGCTGAAGCCATTTGGGTGATTCGTTAATTGTAATTCCTGAAATACTTACACCACTGTACCGCTGGCAGGCTTTGGTATTTTCTATTGAAACAGTAATTGGTACTAAGCTATTATCAGGTTTAAACCCATTGGTAATTGGCAGCTTTGGTTTAATTTCTTTTTTATCGTGATGGCTGAGATAAGCACAAACATCTTTTGCCACACCCCAATGGCTCATCGCATCCATCCGGTTGGGTGTAATG
Source organism: Bacteroidota bacterium (assembly GCA_031418795.1). Taxonomy (GTDB): domain Bacteria; phylum Bacteroidota; class Bacteroidia; order Chitinophagales; family Chitinophagaceae; genus VBAS01. The sequence goes on from JANOJO010000769.1 coordinate 7,825, forward strand.
CCAATTTCATAAATCCAGTCTTCATTAGGTTGAAAATATTCAACAGCTGTTGTACCCACTTTTGCTTTTTTATCCAGCACTATGATGCCGTCATGCAATGTTCCCATTCCTATTTCATCTTCTGCGCAAATCATACCCTGGCTTTCCACAGCTCTAATCTTTGCCACTTTCATAGTAAGTGGTTCGCCTTTGGTTGGAAAAATAGTAGTACCCACGGTGGCCACAATTACTTTTTGTCCTGCCTCTACATTCGGCGCTCCGCAAACTATCTGAAGCGGCTCGCCATTTCCAATACTAACTTTTGTAAGAGTTAGTTTGTCTGCATTGGGATGTTTTTCTGTTGAAAGCACTTCGCCAATTATTAAACCTTTCAAGCCGCCTTTTATTTCCTCATATTTTTCAAAACTCTCCACTTCCAATCCTACGGAGGTAAGAATGCGGGCAAGTCTATCCGGTTCTACGGTTACGGGAAGGTATTCACTCAGCCATTTATATGAAATAGTCATCGTATTAAAACTTCTTGATTATTAAAAAGCGACCCACCTTCGTCCCGATAGCCATCGGGACTACGGTGGGCAAGCAAAGATAATTGTTTGGGTGCAGAAGAAATTTAATGATAAAGTGGATATATAAATTTAGCCAACCCCGGTATTTTTTATAAATTACATGAAAGAAATAAAAAACCAAATGTGGACAAACCTGTGAAGTATTAGTGAAGAAAGAAAAATTTTATAGTAGCGCATTTGGCTTTTATATTCGCCGTCTGACTTTGGGAGAATGTTCCGAACCAAACCAACTTTTCAAGTAAATTAAGTCTGGACTGCTAACCCGATAGTCGCCTGCCCCGCAGAAAGCGGGGTTGGTGAATCATCAATGAAATAATATTTAATCTCTAAGAACGAATAATGGAATTAACGAACCTGAATAAAGACAGAAAGCAAAGAAGAAAAACAACATCCGACCTGAGCAGCATGGTTTATGGCAAAGTGCCACCACAGGCAAAAGACCTTGAGGAAGCAGTGCTTGGCGCTATTATGCTGGAGAAAAATGCATTTGATGTTGTAGTTGAAATATTAAAACCTGAATGTTTTTATGTTGATGCACATCAGCGTATCTATCGTGCCATGCAGGGGCTGGCGCAAAAAAATCAACCAATAGATATTCTTACAGTCGCTGAAGAATTAAGAACCCGTGAAGAATTGGATATGGTTGGCGGGCCCTATTATGTTACCAAACTTACTAATTCAGTTGTATCATCAGCACACATACAAGCTCACTCAAGAATTGTGTTGCAAAAATTTATTCAACGTGAATTAATAAGAGTGAGTGGCGAAATTATCGGCGATGCTTACGAAGATTCAACCGATGTGTTCGATTTACTGGATGATGCAGAAACAAAATTGTTTGAAATCACCAACAATCACTTGCGCAAAAATTTTGATACCATTGATTCTGTTTTGGTAAAAACAATTCAGCGCATTGAAGACCTCCGCCATAAAAATGAAGATTTTTCCGGGGTACCAAGCGGTTATCCTTCATTAGACAGGGTAACTTATGGATGGCAGAATACAGATTTAATTATTCTTGCTGCCCGTCCTTCTGTTGGTAAAACTGCATTTGCACTGAACCTTGCAAGAAATGCTGCGCTGCATGCAAGCAAGCCAACACCAGTTGCATTCTTTTCTTTGGAAATGAGTTCGGGTCAATTAGTACAGCGTATTCTTTCTGCCGAGAGTGAAATATGGTTAGAAAAAATTGCCCGTGGTAAATTAGAAGAACATGAAATGAAGCAACTTTATGCAAGGGGTATTCAACGCCTGGCACAAGCGCCAATTTTTATTGATGATACACCTGCGCTGAACATTTTTGAATTGCGGGCAAAATGCCGCCGCTTAAAAAACAAACATAATATCGGCGCCATCATCATTGACTATTTGCAACTGATGAGTGGCACTGGTGATAACCGCAATGCCAATCGTGAGCAGGAGATTAGCAATATTTCAAGAAACCTGAAAGCGTTGGCAAAAGAATTGAATCTTCCCATCATTGCACTTTCACAGTTGAGCCGTGAAGTGGAGAAAAGAAAAGAAGGAGCAAAAATTCCACAACTGAGTGACCTTCGCGAATCAGGTGCAATCGAGCAGGATGCAGACATGGTCATGTTTCTTTACCGCCCGGAATATTATGATATTACTTCTAATGAAATGGGCGAAAGCAATAAAGGAGAAACCATTATTAAAATTGCGAAGCATAGAAATGGTTCTTTAGAAACAATCAAGTTGAAAGCATTATTACATATTCAAAAATTTGTGGAAGATGATGGAAGCGGATTGACAGGCATTGGGCTACCCGGCAATTGGAAACCTGTACCGGATAGCGAAGGTGGTGGCAATGCAAGGTTATATATTCAAACCGGAAGTAAGATGAATGATTTGAAGGATGAAGATGAGGATACGCCATTCTAAGGCCCCCTCTAAATCTTCCGCCACTGGTGGAGAGGCTTACGAAGATGATTATTAAAGTAAAGTTCCAATGATACCGGAGCTTTTTTTATTTTTACTCAATATGACATTGCCTTTTTTTTATATAGAAAATTTTGATGCAATTACAAAATCAATCGTTCTAGATGAAGATACATCCCGTCACATAGTACAGGTGCTGCGCATGAAAGAAGGAGAGAAGCTCAATCTTACAGATGGGAAAGGAAATTTAATAACTGCTCAGATTACCGAGGCTCACAAAAAACATTGTTTGGTTGAATTAAAAGAAACAAGTAACCAGCAACCGGCAACCAGAAAAATTACTATTGCCATCTCGCTGCTGAAAAACACCAACCGCTTTGAATGGTTTTTAGAAAAAGCAACAGAGATAGGAGTTTCAGAAATCATTCCATTGATTTGTGAAAGAACGGATAAAGAAAAGTTCAGGTATGATAGAATG
>JANOJO010000770.1:0-1762 GCA_031418795.1 Bacteroidota bacterium
TCCAATTTTTCAATCAGCTTGCTTACATCAGCCGCCTGTTCATCATTTACAGGAACTGTTGTTGCTGGTATCCATTCCAATTCTGAAGTGAGTGGTATGATGCCTTTATCTTCCAATGCTTTTTGCATATTACCAAAATCAGTAAAGCCGGAGCGGAGGACTAAAATATTTTCACCATTCTCACCCGTGCTGTCGCCCAGTTCTTGCAAACCAAAATCAATTAACTCCAGTTCCAGTTCGTCTGCATTCAATCCTTCTGGCTTTAATTTAAACACACCCATCTTTTTAAATTGAAAACTTACACTGCCGCTATTTCCCATTATACCATGGCCTTTTGTGAAATGTGATTTTACATTCGCCACCGTTCTTACATGATTATCTGTTGCAGTCTCCACCAGCAATGCCACACCATGCGGTGCATATCCTTCATACAAAATTTCATCGTAGTTAATCAACTCTTTACCCTGTGCTCTTTTAATAGCTGCTTCCACCCTATCCTTTGGCATACCCACACTTCTTGCATTTTGAAAACAACGGCGCAATGCAGCATTATCTTTAGGATCAGGCCCACCGGCTTTTACAGCAATAATAATTTCTTTACCAATACGGGTAAAGTTTTTTGCCATCTTATCCCAGCGGGCAAACATGCTGGATTTACGTACTTCAAAAATTCTTCCCATATTTTATAATTTCGGATTTACGATTTTAGATTTCGGATTTAAGGTATGATTCTGAAAGTTTGTTTTAAAATCAAAACCCTGAAATCTAAAATTGTTCTCCGGGGTTGCAAATGTAAGGCAATGATGTAAAAAATTAAATTCTGTTACTTTATAGAAATTATATCCAATCCATCCCACCCTGTTACCTGGTGGCCTTTATAAATATACTGGTCGGTGCCGCCGTATAAACAAACAGTTTTTGTTTTCTTTTTACTCAGCGCTGCATAATATTTCAATCCTTTAAAAAAACTGTCATTAATAGTCTTACCGGATTTTATTTCAATGGCATAAGTAAAACCGGCCTGCTCTATTATCAAATCCACTTCATTGCCATTACTGTCACGGAAAAAATGAAAGTTTGGCTGCACTCTTTTGTTATAACAATTTTTCATCAGTTCATTAATCACAAAATTTTCGTACAAGGCCCCTTTTGAAAAATGATTTTTCAAATCGTTTGCGTTTCTTATGTTCAGTAAAAAAGAGGCAATGCCCGTATCATAAAAATATAGCTTCGGGGTTTTCAATACCCGTTTATTAAAACTATTATGAAATGGCTGCAACAAATAAATAATATAACTGCTTTCCAGTAAACCAAGCCATTGCTTCACTGTTTTATTATCCACACCCAGGCTGTTACCAATATCCTGCATATTCAGCATTTGCCCGATGCGGCCGGCACACAGGCTCATAAATTTTCTGAACTGGCCCAGGTCTTTAACATTCATAATCTGCCGGGTGTCTCTTTCTATATAAGTAGTTATATAATCCGGGTAAAACAATTCAGGTTTTATGCTGCGGTGATGCAGTCGCGGGTACATTCCTTTCCAGCAGTATTCTTCCCAGCTTTTTATCTTTTTAATTCCACTCAGTTCTTCCATTGCAAAAGGAAGCAATGTGCAAAGCCCAGTTCTTCCTGCCAGGCTCTGACTTATTTTTTCAAACAGTTGAAAATTTTGTGAGCCGGTAAGAATGTACAAACCATTTTTACCAACCGCATCTGTATGCACCTGCAGTTGCGAAAGCAATTGCGGTGCATTTTGCAC
>JANOJO010000771.1:0-5100 GCA_031418795.1 Bacteroidota bacterium
GAAAATGAATTTCTGAAAATGAAACTCATGCTGGAGCAGGGAGCTCAGTTTGGTGGCAATGAAAAAAATGAACTGCCGACTGAAATTGAGAATGAGTTTCTCAAAAATATAATAACTTTTGAAAAGCAATTTGAAGAAAGAAAAACAATTAAGTTGTTTGATAAAATCGGCCAACCACAACAGTTTAAACCGGCAAATGAAATTCCAGACAGTGAAATAGACAATGCATGGAATGATATTCATGATTTTCTTGCAGGGCATGGTATTAACCTCGATGTATGCAGCCCCAATATTTCCAACAGGGAATTATACCGGTTTACTGTTGAAGAATTATTTGAACATGAAATGGATGATATGAATTTGCCGGGATGGTCAACCAATTTTATTTACGATGAATTTCATCCAGACCAGGTGTATGACAATTCAAAATTGGTGCAGGAAAATTTAATCAATGGTATTTTCAGAAAGGAAGATTTTTTCTATGAAATAAATTTTGATGATGCCGGTTTCGGTTTTAATAATCAACTGTATGAAGAACATCAACCATTTTTTGAAATGCTGAAAAAGTTCAAGTCCCTGTTTGACGAAATAGAAATGGTGGAATGTAATATTTCGAACTGCGAAGTAAAAGAAACTGACTGCGTGGTGAAAGGAAACTATAAAGCAGTAGCCAAAACCGGGAATGAGGAAATGAATTTCAGCGGCGATTTTAAAGTGGAATTGATATTAAACGATATGGATTTCTGGCATTTTAAAAATATTCAGATAGATGGGTTTAATCCTGTATAAAAAATATTTTTTTAAAAATACTTTGCAAAAAACTTGGCACTATCAAAAAAATAAATTCATCTTTGCACTCCTAAATAATAAAATGCAGCGAATACTATTACATATTGAATCAGCGAATTGGTTTAGTCCCAAAGAGGATTATACAATGGCGGGGCAAGTATTGCTGCATGAATAAGTTTAAATAACGAATTCGTTAGAATACAGGCCCCGACAGAATCGTCGGGGTTTTTCTTTTCCCCCCCTCTCCTTTGGAGAGGGGTTAGGGGTGAGGTTAAAATAATTGTGTAATAAAAAAAGAATTGAATCTAACTATAACTAAAAATTAAAAAGTGCAGCAGCAATTACAACATAAACGATTTACAATGCTGAATGATAAACTATCATCGTCCAGTTGCTATTGGTATGTGCAGGCGCATAGAAGTCTTGAACCAATAGGAAATGATAATGATGGTATTCATAAACGACCGGATTGTATTCTTATGTAAAAAAATATTTTACAAACAGGAAGCCCGGTCGAAACAAACGACCGGGCTTTTTTTATAATAAAAATATTAGATGCAGAAGGAGGAAACAAGCATTCCCCGTGAGATGCAGCGGGGATGCTTTTCGTAAAAAGTTCTTTGATAAAATATAGAAGCATTCTCCCGATTGCTATAGTGAGTTGTATTCTCATTTTGGAACAGAGGCTGTCCCGATTTGTATCAGGGTCTTTATACAGGATGGCCCGTTCTTCTAATGGTTCAGGATATCACATTTTCAATGTGATGATACGGGTTCGAATCCCGTACGGGCTACAAAGGGTTCGTTGGTGTAACGGCTAACATCACAGGTTGTCTATCTGTTGCTATGAGTTCGATTCTCATACGAACCGCAATTGAAAATTGGCTCGTAGCCCAACGGAAGAGGCGATAGCTTCAGAAGCTATTTAGTGTGAGTTCGAATCTCACTGAGCCAACAATGCCGGATAGTGTAATGGCTAACATATCACACTTTGACTGTGATGTTCTCAGTTCGAGTCTGAGTCCGGTGTCAGTAAATGTTGGCTTTAGCTTATCTGGTAAAGCATCCGTCTGTGCAACGGAAGAACAGGGTTCGAACCCCGGAGTCAACCGATAATAGAAATGATGTTTGAAATAATATTGGTTTATAGTTCAACGGATCAGAATGCTTCACTACGAATGAAGAGATACAAGTTCGAATCTTGTTAAGCCAACAAAAGAAATTGACCTGTAGCTCAATGGTGAGAGCAGTTACCTTATACGTAAAAGGTTGCTGGTTCGAATCCAGCCAGGTCAACAAAAATAAAATTGCGGTTTGGAGTAACGGTTAACCCGGTAGTCTCATAAGCTACAGATACAGGTTCGAATCCCGTAGCCGCAACATAAGATGGCTTAACTCAATGGCAGAGTACTATCCTGATACGGTAGCGGTTGATAGTTCAAATCTATTAGTCATCACAACATTGGTTCGTAACTCAATTGGATTAAGAGTATCCCGCTTTTAACGGGAGAGTTGTGAGTTCGAATCTCACCGGGCCAACTATTGAAGAGAAAGATTGGTTATAGCTTAATTGGAAAAGTGCCGGGATGGAGATATGAGTTCGAATCTCATTAACCAATTGATTGGATGAATAGCTCAATGGCAGAGCGGTGGCTTGTTAAGCCAATGGTTAAAAGTTCGAATCTTTTTTCATCCGCGATTGTGAGTGCTACGAAGTTGGAGAGTCGTGGCAGACTGTAAATCTGTGGTTATAAAAACTGAGTTGGTTCGAATCCATCCACTCACACAAGGAGAGAGTCCGGTTGGTCGTGGATGCTGTCTTGAAAACAGACTGGGTGTAAAAGCCTCAAGAGTTCGAATCTCTTTCTCTCCGCTGATAAAATGAGAAAGGAATTATAAATGGAGAGTTGACAGAGCGGTATTGTACCGGCTTGCTAAGCTGTGGTTGAGGTAACACTCAGGTAAGTTCGATTCTTACACTCTCCGCAAATTGTTTGCTGATGAATGAATTCGATAATGAGGAAACAGGAATCTGTCAATATTCATCGCAAACAAAATGGTGCTTTGGCAGAATGGATATATGCACCGGAGTGAAATCCCGGTAATCGTGGTTCAATTCCACGGGGCACCACATACGGGTTTGATGTAACGGCTAACATAGCGGTCTCCAAAACCGTCTATACAAGTTCGAATCTTGTAACCCGTGCAAAAAAATCTTTAAACATCCAAAGGGAAATAAAATGGAACAACAAAAATGGAGAAAATTAAATGGTGAAAGAATTCAACGTCCAATCGAAGATGAATTGAGAGCAGTGATTGTAAAAGAAAAAGAACAGGGACATGAATTGAAAGTATGTATCGGAACCGATAGCCAGGTAAAAGGAAAAGAAACTGAATTTGCAACCGTTATTGTTTTTATCCGAAAAGGGAAAGGTGGGTTTATGTATATACATAACGAAACAACCAAACAACGGATGAGCATTAAGCAACGGATGCTGATGGAAGTGAGTAAAAGTATTGATGTGGCTTTTGCATTGTGCCGCTTATTCACTTTGTACAATGTGGATATGGAAGTACATGCGGATATCAACACCAACCCAAACTTTAAAAGCAATGATGCTTTGAAAGAAGCAATGGGATATATCGTGGGAATGGGGTTTGCTTTCAAAGCAAAACCAGAAGCATTTGCAAGTTCCAATTGTGCTAATAAAGTAGTTCAATAAGTTCTTTAAATTATTGTTGATGTTAACGCATCAACGGAAAAGTTCCGCTTCGGCGGAAATGATATATGCCTGTTGATAATAAACCAGGTTTATGTTTCAAAGAAGCATAACAGTGCAGACGTAATAACTATCTGTATGCTGTTATTGCAATAGCACATATATCACAACGCTGGTGTCGAAGGTTCAAATCCTTCTCCGACTTATAATCGGTATAGCTCAGATGGAAGAGCACAGCAATCATGTGGGTTCGAATCCCACTCCCGCTAATAGCGGGATGGCAGAATGGTAAACGCAAAGCACCGGGGATGCTTCGATTCAGAAGAAGTACACCGCTTCTTAAAAAATGGTGAAAGATTTAAAGCCAGGTTTATTTACCTTCTTTATTTCAGTAAGCGAAAACGAACATGAAAAAAGAAATCAGGTAAATGCCTGCAGGAAGATGAAAAAGATGTGGCTTGTTTCACTTGGCTATTCGTCACTTACAGGAACATATTAGTAAGAACGAATAATTCAACTGGTTCAAAAAACATTCAGGCAATCTTCTTCCGTATTTACCGGATGGTAAATAAAACTGGCTTTATTAAAACAATTTTTTTAATCACAGAGTCTCCGAAAGCCCCTCTCCTTTGGAGAGGGGTTGGGGGTGAGGTTCAAAAAACAAAATAAAATGAAACGTGTAAAAGTAAATGCCTACCAGGTTGGTTTGGTATTTAAAAACGGAGAGTACAGGCGGCTGTTGCTGGCAGGTACTTACTGGTTCTGGAAAAATGAAGTGATTCAATTGTATGATATCACCAAGCAATTTGTGGCGCCTATTGAATTAAACATCCTGTTGCAGGATAAAGCGCTGGCAGATATACTGGAACTGGTAGAAGTAAAAGACAATGAAATTGCTTTGCAGTATGAAAATGGTTTACTGAAACAGGTAATGACTGCAGGTCGTTATACTTTCTGGAAAACTATTATGCAGCGTGAGTTTATAAAAGCCGATATCAGCAAAATAGAAATTGCTGATAACATTAACCGTGCTATGCTGGCAAAAGCGCCAATGAATGCTTATGTGCGTATGTATGAAGTGCAGAGTTATGAAAAAGCATTGCTGTTTGTGGAAGGTAAGTATGTAAAAGTGCTGGAGGCAGGTGTGTACTATTGGTGGAAGAACAGCATCACCATCAATGTAGGTAAAGTGGATATTCGCCAGCAACAATTAGAAATAAATGGCCAGGAGATACTGACTAAAGACAAAGCAGCTTTGCGTATCAACGCATGGGCGCAATACAAAGTAGCGGATATTGAAAAGGCTTTGTTGCAAAACAAAGAATACGACAAGCATTTGTATGTAGCTTTTCAGTTGGCGCTGCGTGAGTACATTGCCGGTTATAGTTTCGATGAGTTGCTGGATAAAAGAGAAAGCCTGCCTGCCGGACAGGCAGGCATTGCTCCGTTCATTTTGCAAAGCGTACAGCAAAACGCTGAAGCATTGGGTGTGGCGGTGAGTGATTTTGGTATCCGCGATATCATTTTGCCGGGTGATGTAAAAGAGATCATGAACCAGGTATTGGTGGCTGAGAAAAAAGCCCAGGCAAAC
>JANOJO010000772.1:0-10576 GCA_031418795.1 Bacteroidota bacterium
TTTTTAATTTATAGAAAACAATTTTTATAAAAAATTTCATTTCGTATTAGTGAATCTACTTTTTCGAAATAGTGTATCTACTTTTTTAAGAATAGTAAATCTGCTTTTCAAAAAAATTATTGATCCTGTTCAAGCTAAACAGTCAGGGAGTTTAAACATTAATGATTTATCTTAGCCACTTATCCCCCACCATGATTTTGTCAATATTAAAAAAATCTACTATTATGATTAACCGAACCATGATCGTTTCAGTATTTATTTTCTCTTTCCTCTTAACTCATCTTGCCGCCTTTTCCCAAAAGACAGAAAAATATTCCAAAGTAAGAGTTACTGCAAATGAAACACAGTTTAAAAATCTTTTATCAAAAGGTATAGCGCTGGATGAACTTGCTGAAAAAACAAATTCATTTTTCACCGGCGATTTTTCTTCAAAAGAAATTGCAATAATAAAAGCAAGTAATCTGAAAACAGAAATCCTTATTGATGATCTGGCTGCGGATTTTATAAAAAGAAATCAAAAAGCAAAAGCAGACATGCAGACACAGGGTGAAAACTTTCGTACCGGTGGAACTGTTCCGGGATTTAACTATGGATCTATGGGGGGCTATCTTACATACAACGAAATGGTGGCAGAGCTTGATGAAATGAGAACAAATTATCCGAATCTTATTACTGTAAAATCAAATATTGGTAATAGCCGCGAAGGCAGGGCAATCTGGATGGTAAAAATTTCTGACAATGGTACTCAGAATGATCCTGAAGAACCAGGTGTAGTTTATACTGGTTTACACCATGCCCGTGAACCAATATCCATGATGAACCTGATTTATTTCATGCATTATATTCTTTCAAAATACAATACCGATTCTGAGATAAACTGTCTTATAAATGAGAATGAGTTATATTTTGTTCCTTGTGTAAACCCTGATGGGTATGTTTATAATCAAACAACTAACCCGGTCGGTGGTGGTTACTGGAGAAAAAATCGCCGGAATAACGGTGATGCCACCTTTGGTGTGGATTTAAATCGTAATTATAATTATTTCTGGGGTTATGATAATGATGGCAGCAGTCCAACAACATCTTCAGAGGTTTATCGCGGTCCATCTGCAAATTCAGAGCCTGAAGTAGTTGCTATTTCGAATTTTGTAAATAGTATTAGTCCACGAATTTCTTTAAATCATCATTCATACAGCAATAAATTGGTTTTGCCTTTTGGATATTCTAATTTACCCACCTCCCAGGAATTTCACTACCGTAGTTTGGCTGCCATGTTAACCTTTGAAAATAAATACGCTTATGGCCGGTGCTTTGAAATGTTAGGTTATAATTCCAATGGAAATTCTGATGACTGGATGCATGGCAACGAAAATATTTATGCCTTTACACCTGAAACAGGTACAGAAGCAGATGGTTTCTGGCCGGTTCAAACAAAAATTATTCCTATCTGTGAGCAAAACCTTGATATGAATATTTCTGCTGCATGGGCAAGTGGTAAATATATTAAACCAAGAATTGCAGCCAATACTTATATCAGCGGTACTTCTTATAACCTGCCAATTCTCATTACCAATTATGGTAATGCAGCCGGTACTACAGAAACTGTTCAACTATCATTTACTGACAGCCGTATTAATTCTTATAACCCTTCTGTAATTTCTGCAAATGGATTAGCAATTGATGCCACGATGACAGCAAATAGAAATATCTCCTTTGCAAGTAACGCTGCCAGCGGTACTATTACCGGAAATCTTATTACAACAAATTGTGAAGGCTGTACTTATAATGTTCCTATCAGTTTTGAGTATAGTCCTAATGGATGTTTTGCAATACCACCATCCTGGATTGGAGTTGATATTGGTGTAACAGGATTAGCAGGATCATCATGCTATCAAAACGGTGTATATACAGTAAAAGGCGCCGGTACAGGTCTTACTACCACCAGCGATAAAGCCCATATGATGAAATTAGTTACTGCTGTAGATGTATCGGATATAAGAGCAAGAGCAGTAACTGTACAAAATACAGGCACAGGCGCAAGGGCGGGAATCAGTATTGCGGAAAATTCTAACGTTGGATCAAAAAGAGTTTCACTTTTGATAAACCCTTCCACTGGCAAATTAGAATATCAAAAAAGATCAAGTACTAATGGAAGCATCACCACAATAACAGTAAATGGACAGGGTACTGTTCCTAAATGGTTAAGAATCTCAAAATCATCAGGCGGAAATTATTATGGTTACTATTCTACCAATGGTACATCCTGGACTCAGATAGGAAAACATAAAGTTACTTTCCCGGCTACTGTTACCGCAGGTCTTATTGTTACCAGTGGTTCAAGCAGCATACTGCATACAGCTACGTTTGATAACCTTGCTGTAACAACACCCGGCGGAATTATTAACAGGAGCAATACAGCAACTACACCAGAAATGGAAGATGGTAATGATGCGGCAAATAGGTTTTCAATATTTCCAAACCCCGGCAAGGGTTATTTAGAAATTAAACTTCCTGTAACAACGGAAAAGCAATCCATAAAAATTTATGACTTCAATGGAAAGCAGGTGTACCAGGAAACTGGAATTCAAAATTCTAAAACATTGAACTTAACTCATCTTTCAAACGGATTATATTTCATTCAGTATTCCGAAGGAACAAAACTGAGTTATAAGAAATTTGTTATTAATAAATAATTACTGAAATTTTATTAATGTAAAAAGCCGGCTTAATTAATAGTTAAGCCGGCTTTTTTGTACCGGAGAGCAGAAAGATTATCTAACCAGGTTTTGGAGGATTTTATACCTGGTATATTCCTGAAAAGAGTTTACTGCAAATCAACCAAAAATGGATATCAAACAACAAGCTATTACCGGGTTTCTATTCAGGCATTAGTAAGTCCGCTGTAAGCCATTGTGTATGTAATTATGGAAAATGATTAAACCCCAAAATGATATCAAAAATATCAGCAGAGCCGGGGTAGATTTTTACAAACAGCATATCTCAACATCAGGTACCGGTAATATAATGCTCCATGTTCTTAATAACAAATTTCTGTTCTTCAATAATGTATTTTACCACATCACCAATGGAAACGATCCCGATCAATTTATCATTTTCAATAACCGGTAAATGCCTGATGAAATTATTCGTCATTAACTGCATACAATCATCAATCGTACTATCGGGTGTTACTGAGATCACATTGCCTGACATGATATCTCCAATCGGTGTTTCCCTGGACGATTTGCCTTTCAATATCACTTTACGGGCATAATCCTTTTCGGTAAAAATGCCGATGAGTTTTTCGTTTTCCATCACCAGCAGCGAACTTACATTTTTTTCAACCATGATCTCCAGGGCCCGATATACGGAGGTGTCAGGTGTAATTGAAAAAATTTTGTTACCCTTCGCTTGTAAGATAAGATGTACTGCTCCCATAAAAAAATTTTTCAGTGAATGTAAGGATCCTGTTTAATTATAAAGGTCTTATATAAATACAAAGTACATTGCTTGGGTCGGCTTATTATGACGGCAAGAACTCAGTACTTATGATCAGTCGTTCCGGGTATAAAAAAATATTTAAAAGGGTATTACAATCTCTGAATAAAAATAGCCAATTTTTCAGAAAAAAAATAATTGAACAGCCCTGCAATATAAAATTATTAAATTAGAGTATATTGGTACAATATTCATTCAATTCAGTCTATGGATTACCTGAATTCGATTCCGGAGCACAGCCGGTTCAGGGAATACCAGGAAATTATTATCAATACAAAATGTAATAAACTTTAAGGATGCCGGTATTCATAAAATTAAAGAAAGGGTTAAATATCAAACTGGCAGGCGAAGCCGCTAAGGTTTTGCAAAAGCTACCCTTGCCTGAGATCTTCGTCATAAAACCAACCGACTTTGCCGGCCTTATTCCAAAATTAGTGGTAAAGGAAGGCGATGAGGTAAGGGCAGGCACTTCTTTGTTTTCTGATAAAAATAATGAAGCTGTTAAATTCTGCTCAACCGTTAGTGGCGAAGTGATTGAAATTGTTCGCGGAGAAAAAAGAAAAATTCTGGAAGTTAAAATACTGACAGATAAAGAAATTAAATATGTAGCTGTTAATAAAGCAAACCCCAATGACTTAAGCCGGGAAAATATTATTGAGACAATATTGAACAGTGGCGCCTGGCCTTTCATTCGCCAGCGACCATTTGGCATTATCGCCAATCCGGACGAAACACCAAAGTCAATTTTTATTTCTGCATTCGACAGTAACCCTCTGGCGCCTGATAATGATTTCATCATGCAGGGCAATGAAGAGAATTTTCAAACAGGATTAGATGCACTTGTAAAATTAACAAACGGAAAAGTGCATTTAAATATCAATGCAGCATCTACTCCTGCTGCTATATTTACCAATGCCAGAGGAGTAGTAATAAATAAAATATCGGGGCCCCATCCTGCAGGAAATGTGGGTGTACAGATACATCATATTGATCCGGTAAACAAAGGTGAAGCAGTCTGGTATATCAATCTGCAGGATATATTGATAATTGGAAAATTATTTAATGAAGGAAAATTTGATGCATCCAGAGTGGTTGCATTAACCGGTTCTCAAATAAATGATCCAAAATATTACAAAACGCTTGTGGGCTGCTCCATAAAAAATATAATTGCTGATGGTGGATTGAAAGAAGGAGAAAACAGGATCATCAGTGGCAATATTTTAACAGGTAGCCAGATTCCTCCTGATGGCTATATGGGTTTTTATGATTCGCAAATAACCGTTATTCCAGAAGGCCATGAATTTGAATTTATGGGTTGGCTTACTCCAGGCTTTAATAAGTACAGTCTGTCCCGCACTTTTTTCTCCTGGCTAACCCCCGATAAAAAACACAACCTGAACACCAATATGCATGGCGAAGAAAGGCCCTTTGTGATGACCGGCGAATATGAAAAAGTTTTCCCGATGGATATTTACCCGGTACAACTTTTAAAATCAATATTAACAGAAGATATTGATATGATGGAAAAACTGGGCATTTATGAAGTGGTGGAAGAAGATTTTGCCCTCTGTGAATTTGTATGTACATCAAAAATAAAATCACAGGAAATTATTCGCCGTGGGTTGGATATTGTAAGAAGAGAATTCGGCTAATAAGAAAAGACCAGATTTAAACCAAATCAATATTTATAAGAAAAACTATTTACTATATTTAATCAATAATATTAAACCGTCCGTATGAATTAATAATTGTGCCATTTATTATAATGGATTTTATTTCATTATTACTGTGCAGGCATCTGACTTTTATCAACAAAAAAAATGAAACTGAAACCACTTAGAAAATTCCTTGATAAAGTAAAACCCAACTTTGAAAAAGGCGGGAAACTGGAAAAATTCTATCCGGCCTTCAATGCATTTGAAACATTTCTTTTTGTTCCTGATCACACAACCGCTTCAAAAGGTGCACATGTACGTGATGCTATAGATTTAAAACGTACTATGATACTGGTAGTGATTTCATTGATCCCCTGCCTGCTATTCGGTATGTGGAATGTTGGCTACCAGCATCACCAGGCATTAGGAATCAACAACGCTACTTTTATTGATAATTTTATTTTCGGGGCGATAAAAGTTATGCCACTGGTAATTGTTTCGTACGGGGCAGGTCTAACAGTAGAATTTATTTTTGCAATTATCAGAAAACATACCATCAATGAAGGCTTTTTAGTTTCGGGTATGCTGATACCATTGGTGATGCCAGTTGATGTACCTTTGTGGATGGTTGCAGTTTCAACAATATTTGCTGTAATCATCGGTAAAGAAGTTTTTGGAGGCACCGGAATGAATATTTTAAATCCGGCACTAACAGCAAGAGCATTCCTGTTTTTTGCATACCCAACAAAAATGTCGGGTAACGAAGTTTGGATAAATACTCAACTGGAAAAAGGTCAGGCATTAGTTGATGGTTATAGTGGAGCTACACCATTGGGAGATGCTGCTGCAGGCCTGGCAGAAAAAATTCCAGGAACGATGGAATCATTTATCGGCGCTATTCCCGGCTCTGTTGGTGAAACTTCCACCATTGCATGTTTGATTGGAGCTGCGATATTATTATATACAGGCATCGGAAGCTGGAGGATTATGTTATCAGTTTTTATTGGTGGATTTTTAATGGCACTTATTTTCAATCTCTTTGGATTGAATACTTTGATGCAGATCACACCATTGCATCATCTCGTTTTAGGTGGTTTTGCATTTGGCGCCATTTTTATGGCCACCGATCCGGTAAGTGCAGCACAAACAAATACTGGTAAATACATATATGGATTTTTAATAGGCATGTTTGCCATTCTTTTCAGGGTTTTTAATCCGGCTTATCCCGAGGGGATGATGCTGGCCATTTTATTTATGAATGTAATGGCGCCATTAATTGATCATTATGTTGTTGCCGCTAATATTAAAAAAAGACTAAACCGGGCAAAAGCAAAACAAAATGCATAAAGACAGTAATAAAGCCACATTTCTTTTTTCCTCCGGCATGGTGGTAGTTATTGCTGTGATGTTATCTGTTGCAGCCATCGGCCTGGGCCCATACCAGGCAAAAAATATCCGGATAGAAAAAATGAAAAATATTTTAACCAGCGTTGCAATAGATGCAGAATTTGAGGAAGCAGAAAAAATGTTTACACAATATATTACCAAACAGATTGTGCTGAATAATAAAGGAGAAGAAGTAAGTGGTAGTATTACAGCTTTTGATATAGATCTTAAAAAAGAAATTGACAAAGCAAAAACAGGCAACCAGGATAAACAATTGTTTCCACTGTTTGTTTGTAATAAAGACGGAAAATCTTTTTACATTATTCCTGTACGGGGAAAAGGCCTTTGGGGGCCAATTTGGGGTTATATCGCTTTGGAAGAAGATATGAACACCATTTCGGGTGCCAGCTTTGGACATAAAAGCGAAACACCGGGACTTGGTGCTGAAATAGAAACAGAAAAATTTCAGAAAGAATTTACGGGAAAGAAAATTTTTGATGAATCCGGAAAATTTGTTTCGGTGAAAGTGATTAAAGGCGGTGCTGCTCCAACAAACCCGCATGGCGTAGATGCAGTTTCCGGCGCAACTGTTACAAGTGATGGTGTAACAGAAATGTTTAAAAGAACTCTTAGCAATTATATTCCTTATTTTAAAAAGAAAAAACCTTAACAATTTTGACTTTTTATTTTTTAATTTAAAGGTATGAGCACAGAAACAATTAAAGTTCCTGCAAAGCCAAAAGCACCCAAGGAAGGTATATTATCTTCAAAGAACAGAAGGCTTTTGTATGATCCGCTGAACGACAATAACCCAATAACAGTGCAGGTATTGGGCATCTGTTCTGCCCTGGCAGTTACAGTAAAAATGAAACCTTCGATTGTTATGGCCATTGCTGTAGTGGTGGTTTGTGCTTTTTCAAACCTTATCATTTCATTTATCAGAAATATTATTCCCAATCGCATCCGTATCATTGTTCAGTTAACGGTAGTTGCCGGAATGGTTATTATAGTTGACCAGTTTTTAAAAGCTTTTGTATTTGATGTAAGTAAACAGCTCTCGGTATTTGTGGGTTTAATTATTACCAACTGCATTATTATGGGGCGGCTGGAAGCCTATGCCATGGCCAATAAACCCTGGCCTTCATTTTTAGATGGCATCGGTAATGGATTGGGCTATGGAATAATATTGGTAATTGTTTCCATGATAAGAGAATTACTTGGTTCCGGCGAATTGATGGGTTACCGCATTATTCCGGAATCAGTTTATAACATGGGATATTTTAATAACAGCCTTATCATCATGCCACCCATGGCGCTTATCATTGTTGGCATAATAATCTGGGTG
Organism: Bacteroidota bacterium; assembly: GCA_031418795.1. Lineage (GTDB taxonomy): Bacteria > Bacteroidota > Bacteroidia > Chitinophagales > Chitinophagaceae > VBAS01. The sequence continues at coordinate 7,885 of JANOJO010000772.1, forward strand.
CAGCGAAGCCGTAACAGAAAATTAATTGAGACTAACTAAATTATTTTTTATGGACTACGTAAATACTTTTATCAAATCTGTTTTTATTGAAAACATGATTTTTGCTTATTTCTTAGGCATGTGTTCTTACTTAGCTATTTCAAAAACCGTAAAAAGCGCTGTGGGGCTGGGTGTAGCTGTCATATTTGTTTTAGTTGTTTCGGTACCTGTTTGTTATATGTTGGAAAACTATGTGTTAAAAGCAGGAGCATTAGCATGGTTATCATCCGACTTTGCAACAGTTGATCTCAGTTTTTTAAGTTTTATCATGTACATCGCAACCATTGCTTCTATTACCCAGTTGGTGGAGATGGTTGTTGAAAAATATGCACCGGCTTTATACCAGACCTTGGGAATATTCTTACCACTCATTGCTGTAAACTGTTCTATTCTTGGTGGCGCTTTATTTATGCAGGAAAGAGAATATGCAACCCTGGGAGAAGCCACCGTTTTTGGATTTGGTTCGGGAGTGGGTTGGTTCCTTGCCATTGTTGCGTTATCAGCCATCCGGGAAAAACTTCGGTATTCAAATATTCCTGCGCCATTAAGAGGCCTGGGCATTACTTTTATTTTAACCGGATTGATGGCAATTGCATTTATGAGTTTTATGGGAATAACATTATAAATTTTTTACCAGCTAACCGACATGATTTTATTAGATTTTGATATGACAACGATTTTAAGCAGCGTAGTTGTTTTTTTTGCATTCAACTTACTGCTGGTCTATATAATCCTGGTCGCAAAATCAAAGCTTACACCATCAGGACTGGTTAAAATAACTATTAACGGAAAGGAAGTACTGGAGTCAGAAGCTGGTTCTACCTTGCTTACTACTCTGTCTAATAAAAAAATATTCTTACCCTCTGCCTGTGGTGGTGGCGGCACCTGTGCCTTGTGCAAATGCCAGGTTGTATCCGGTGGCGGAGAAATCTTAACCACGGAGGTTGCTTATTTTACCAGGAAGGAACAACAATCAAACTGGCGGCTTGGTTGCCAGGTAAAAGTGAAACAGGACATGGCGATAAACATTCCTGAAGAAATAATGGGTATCAAAAAATGGGAATGTGAAGTTGTTTCAAATGATAATGTGGCCACTTATATTAAAGAGTTGGTGGTTAAATTACCCGAAGGTGAATTTTTGGAATTTGAATCGGGCTGTTATATTCAATTAGATGTGCCGGTTTGTGAATTAGATTTTAAAAAAGACTTGTATAAAATTGAAAAGAAGTTTCATGATGATTATGATAAGTTTAAAATCTGGGATCTGAAAATGAAAAATGTTGAGCCCATTTTCCGGGCTTATTCCATGGCCAATCATCCCGCCGAAGGAAATATCATTATGCTTAACATCCGGATCGCCACTCCTCCATGGGACAGGAAGACTAATAAGTTTATGGATGTGAATCCGGGTATTTGTTCATCCTATACCTTTTCACTCAAACCCGGTGATAAGGTAACTTTGGCAGGGCCATTCGGTGATTTCCATATCAAGACCACCAAAAAAGAAATGATCTATATTGGCGGTGGTGCAGGTATGGCGCCGTTGCGTTCCCATTTATTTCATTTGTTTCATACGAAAAAAGAAAGGGACAGAAAAGTTAGTTTCTGGTATGGAGGAAGATCATTAAGAGAAGTTTTTTATACAGATCACTTTACGGACATAGAAAAAGAATTTCCAAATTTCCGATACAATATTGCACTTTCAGAACCACTGCCTGAAGACAATTGGACTGGATATACCGGTTTCATCCATAATGTACTGTTCGAAAATTATTTGAAACATCATGCAGCTCCGGAAGATGTGGAATATTATCTTTGCGGCCCACCCATGATGAATGCAGCAGTTTTTAAAATGCTGGACGAGCTTGGCGTTCCGCCCGAGAATATTGCCTTTGATGATTTTGGAGGTTAAATAAAACTGTATGCAGAAATTCCTTTTCCCTATTCTTGTATTCATTATTTCTTTTACCGGCTGCAACTCCCGCAACAAAAATTTAATTAAGGTTGAAGGAAATGCACAAGGCACTACCTATCATATTTCTTATTTATCTGATGATGGTATCAGTTACAAAAATGCTGTTGATTCGCTGTTAAAAGCTATAGATACCTCCATGTCAGCCTGGATTCCTGTTTCTTTGATCTCAAGAATAAACAAAAATGACAGCAGTGTTTTAGTTGACAAATATTTTATTGATGTATTTAATAAATCAATGGAAGTCTCTAAAAAAACCGGTGGACTATTTGATGTAACGGTTGGCCCGCTGGTAAATGCCTGGGGATTTGGCTCTACAAAAAAAGCAAATGTTGACAGCATCATGATTGACAGCCTGCTCCATTTTGTTGGTTACAAAATGCTGAAACTGGAAGGAGATAAAATTATTAAAGCAAAGCCACAGATCATGCTGGACTTTAATGCCATTGCACCTGGATATACGGTGGATGTTTTAGCCAATTATCTTGAAAGCAAAGGAATAAGCAATTACCTGGTTGAACTCGGTGGAGAGTTGAAAGCTAAAGGAAAAAAAGAAAATGAAGATTGGAAAGTTGGTATTGACCAGCCTGAAGAAAATGCCTCAGATAAAAGGAAACTGAAAGCTGTAATAAATTTAAATAACAAAGCGCTGGCTACTTCCGGCAACTACAGTAAATTTTA
>JANOJO010000773.1:0-2432 GCA_031418795.1 Bacteroidota bacterium
AATGAAAAGTTATAAATGAGAAGGAAGAAATAACAGTTGTTTGAATAGACATGAATACCTGGGAAAACTTTTTATAAATAACAAAAGCTCTGAGTATTTCAGAGCTTAAATGTCGGGATGACTGGATTCGAACCAGCGACCCCGTCGTCCCGAACGACGTACGCTACCGGGCTGCGCTACATCCCGAAATTATTTCCCACTATCTGCGGAACTAATCCCGAATTTATTTTCAATTCTTCCTTTAATTTTTAAATCAAAGTCGGGACGACTGGATTCGAACCAGCGACCACCAGACCCCCAGCCTGGTACGCTACCGGACTGCGCTACGTCCCGACTTTGTAAAAGAAGGGAGACAAAACTAAGTTTAAAATTCCAATTTCTGAATCAAAAAACAACCGCTATCTTCGCCCCTTAATGAACATACTCATTAAGCATGCACGGGTTGTTGACCCACACTCTCCCTTCAACGGACAAGCAGTTGATATTTTTATTGAAAACGGAATCATAAAACAAATAGGTAAAAAGATTTCTGCAAAAGCCGATCAGTTAATTGAAGCTGATGGCTTGTGTGTATCTCCCGGCTGGGTTGATATGTTTGCAAACTTTGCAGACCCTGGTTACGAATTCAAAGAAACTCTCGAATCAGGTTCTATGGCTGCAGCTTCCGGTGGTTTTACCGATGTGCTCGTAATTCCAAATACAAACCCTGTAGTAGATAATAAAAGCCAGGTGGAATATATTGTTCAAAAATCCCTGTCTGCCGGACAGGCAGGTAAATCACTTCCTGTAAATATTCATCCGATTGGTGCGGTTACAAAAGCCACAGATGGAAAAGAACTGGCAGAAATGTATGATATGAAAGCAAGCGGCGCTGTGGCATTTGGTGATGGGTTGAATTGCATTCAATCTGCCGGGCTTTTAGTAAAAGCATTGCAATATGTAAAAGCATTTGATGGATTGATTATTCAAATGCCGGATGATAAAAGCATAAATCCACATGGCCTGATGCATGAAGGAGTTATATCCACAAGAATTGGATTACCGGGCAAACCCTCCATGGCAGAAGAATTAATTGTAGCCCGTGATATTAAATTGGCGAGGTATGCTGAATCCAAAATTCATTTTACCGGCGTGGCTTCAAAAAAATCTTTAGAATATATACAAAGAGGTAAAGAAAGCGGCATCGGTATCAGTTGCTCAGTTACTCCTTATCATTTATTTTTTTGTGATGAAGATTTGAAAGATTACGATGCCAACCTGAAAGTAAATCCACCTTTGCGAACTGCCAGTGACCGGGAAGCATTAAAAGATGCGGTTGGCAATGGAAAAATTGATTGCATTGCTACCCATCACCTGCCCCATGAAAAAGACAGCAAGGATACAGAATTTGAATATGCAAAAAACGGAATGATAAGTTTGGAAACCGCATATGGAGTTTTAAAAACCTGTTTGCCGGATCTGCCGGAAGAAAGATGGGTGGAGCTGTTATCAATAAATCCAAGAAAGATAACAGGCCTGAAGAGTATAGCAATAAATGAAAATGAAATGGCCAGCTTAACTTTATTTAATCCAAATCAGGAATGGGTGTATGTAGAAAAAAACATCCGGTCAAAATCAAAGAACTCACCCTTTATTGGAAAAAAACTGAAAGGAAAAGTTATCGGGATAATTAATAAAGACAAAGTATTTTTGAACAGATAAAAAATAAACATCATGGAAGAACAAAAAGTAATGTCGCATTTCATAAAAGGGGTTTTAATTTCTTTGATTGTAATAATATTAGGTATCGTAGGTTATTATGCAGGCCTTTCAATGGAAACCTGGTTTAGCTGGTCTGTGAATGGAATTCTTTTCATTGCTATCATCATTGCATGTGTTCATTATGCCAATCAAAAAGAGGGGCTTGTCACTTTTGGCAATGTTTTTTCACATGGATTCAAAACATCTGCAATTATTGCCCTGATAATGGTTGTCTATACTTTGCTTTCGATGACAGTTTTATTTCCTGATATAAAAGAGAAGGTAATGGAAATGACTCAAAAAAGTATGGAAGAAAAAAACCAGAGCGATGATCAAATAGAAACGGCTCTTGGATTTATGAGAAAGTTCTTCCTCGTATTTGCAGTTTTTGGCGCTATGATTGGCACCTTGGTGTTTGGTCTTGTTGCATCACTAATTGGAGCAGCAGTAGCAAAGAAAAAACCAATCAATCCATTAAATCAAATGAATTGATAATGGATCTCTCCCTCGTCATACCTCTTTTCAACGAAGAAGAATCATTGCCAGAACTGAGTGAATGGATAAGCCGTGTAATGGTGGCCAATAATTTTTCTTATGAAATAATTTTTGTGGATGATGGAAGCACGGATGATTCATGGGCTGTGATTGAAACCCTGCGGGAGAAAAATCAAAACATTAAAGGAATAAAATTT
>JANOJO010000774.1:0-2778 GCA_031418795.1 Bacteroidota bacterium
GAAGAACAAAAGATATCCGGGCTTTAGCCCCCTATTTTTATACCCAAAAAAATATTTTTTATGGCAACCTCCATTGCTGATAAACTAAAAATAAAATCAGGATACATACTGCTCACCATTCATGCCCCCGATAATTTTAAAAAAGGACTTGGTGCTTTACCAGCAGAAGTAAAAATTTCAGATAACACAAAATCATACGACCAGGTACATTGGTTTGTATTGAACAAAGCTCAATTAGAAAAAGAAATGAGCAGGGTGTTGAAATTAGTAAAGCCCGAAGTGATTGTATGGGTTTATTATCCCAAGGGCACATCAAAAATTCAAACTGACCTTACAAGAGATAAAGGCTGGGATTGTTTGCTTGCAGAAGGCGATAAACTTACCTGGATAAGTTTAATTTCTTTTGATGACACATGGAGTGTATTTGGATTTCGTGCAAAGAATATTATGGATAAATTAAAAGAAGCAAAACCAAAAGAGCAGAGAGTAGTTTTTAATTATGTAAATCCGCAAACCAGAGAAATTAATTTACCCAAAGACCTTGCTTCAATACTTGAAAAAAATAAAAAGGAAGTAATCTTTTTCAATTCTCTTTCTTTTACCAATAAAAAAGAATACATCGAATGGATTGTAACTGCCAAACGGGAAGAAACAAGAAATGAAAGATTGAATGGAACTATTGAGCGGCTGGGTAAAGGATGGAAGAATCCGGGAAATATTTAGCTAAGAGTTCGAAGGAGGAAAAGAGAGAAAAAGTGTAAATCCGAATTCTCAATACTCACTCTTTTCCTCTTTTTTCTTCTCTTAGCCAATCATTCACAATTCCTTTTCCCTTCTTTCGTTATTTTTATTGAATAAATAATGGTATGACAGGAAAAAGAATTTTTGTTTTGGGTTTGGTTTTATTTTATCTCACTTCATGCAGTAAAAAATTAATTCCTGATAAACCTTTTCTTTCGCAAACAAATTTCCGGCTTGATTCATTACCTGAATCTGAACTTAGTATTCCCGTACAAATAAACCTGAAGCCATTTTATAAACTTGCTGAGGAAAATGTAGATACAGTTTTCACTTCACCTAACTGGCCTGAAGATTGGGTGAATATTGATTGCGCTAACCGTTATAAATATATTTTTCGCAGAGGCCCGTTGAGTTTTTCTGCAAATGGCCAATCTCTCAATATGGGTTTTACAGGTTATTATAAAATCATCGGTTCTACAAGGGCTTGCATTGGCAATACAGTTGTTACTCCGTGGACGCCACCCTGCCGTTGCGGTTTTGATGAAGGCGAACGCAGAGTGAAAGTAAATTTTACAAATTCAGTTTCTGTTCTGCCTGATTATAAAATCAGGATTAATATAAAAAGACAGGAGCCTGAGCCACTTGATAAATGCACGGTATGTTTTTTTGGAACAGATATTACCGGACAAGTAATGAACGGACTGAGAAAAGAACTTGATTTATCTAAAAAAGCTATTGAAGATTCTTTTGGTGTGGTGGATATAAAAAACCAGGTACAACAACTCTGGAACAGACTGACTCCGTCTTATAATATTTTAGGTCTTGGCTGGCTGCAGATAAATCCGCAACGGATAAAGCTGAATAATTTATTTGCCCGCAATGATTCTTTACAAATTGTTCTTGGTCTTACTGCCAGGCCGGTTATCCGTTTTGAAAAACCAACTGACTATAAAACGCTGGCGCCGGATATGGATAATACGCCTGCAAAATCCGGTTTCAATATTTTTTTAGATGCTGTACTGAATTATGATTCACTCAGCCAGTTATTAAATGCACAAATAAAAGGTTACCAGTTTGAATTTAAAAAAGGGTCCATAAACAAAACAGTTATTGTAAATGATTGCCGCATTTACGGATCGGGTAATGAAAGATTGATTATTAAAATGAGTTTTAGCGGTACTAATTCCGGCGTAGCTTATTTTACCGGCAAACCTTTTTACAATGAACAAGAAAAAATTCTGGAGATACGGGATATTGATTTTGATGTAAAGACAAAAAATTTTTTGTTGAATAACGCCGACTGGATGTTTAACCGCCGCATCACTAATGAAATTGCAAGCCGCACCCGGTTTGATTTATCAACGTATATTGATTCGGCGAAAATTTTAATCGCCACACAACTCAACCGTGAATGGGTAAAAGGAATAAAAACTACAGGCACCATGAATGATTTAAAAATTGTCAGAATCTATCCACTTGCAGAACATTTAATCATCCGCAGCAATGCGAGCGGAAGCCTTGCATTAAAAGTGGATACAATTAATTTTAATTTTTAGACTGCATGATGCCGGAATGCAAATTTCTTTTGAGAAAAATAACTGAAGGCAACAACAAAAACTGTGGTGGCAAGTTTTGCGGGCAGGGGCCACCAGACAAATACTTCTACAAACAATTTCAAAAAACCATAGTTGAGTAAAATACACACAAACACTACCGACATGTATTTTGTTAACTGTACTCTTTTCTTTGTTCCTGCTGCTTCGGGAAAAACAACATAACGTGCCATAAAAAATCCTGTAAAAAAAGTAACTGGAAAGCTAAGCAGGAAAGCGGCGATGTGCGGACTGATAACAAACGAACCCACAGGTAAAAATTTTTTCTGGAGTATAAAATTATATGAAATGAAATACAGTGTAATATCTAATAATGTATTGCTGCCACCACTGGCTGCATAGCGAAATGTTTGCTTATCCATGAGCTTTTGAAAAGGCGGATAAAAAAAATCAATCGCAGAGATTATCAGTTCTTTTATTTTAT
>JANOJO010000775.1:0-2078 GCA_031418795.1 Bacteroidota bacterium
GCTAAGCTCGATTTCCTTTGTAGATATGAGCTTCTGTTGCTCCAGTACTTTTCTTATCGGGTCGATATTTTCAAATTCCTTTTCCAATTGTTCAAATGGCGGCAATTCACTTAAAGGAAAGTAAATCGTGTCATCAAGAGAAATTGTTAATCCTCCATTTTTCGTAAGAAGTTTCTCTTGTAATTCGTTAATTTTTCCTGCGTTTTCATTTAGCTCTGTCCTGATTGTAAGAAGCTGTAACTTACTTTTATTTACATCGAGAATATTTCCCTCACCTTTATCCAACTTTGTTTGAAGGAGTTTATCTATTTTATCTGCGTTGTTTGTTCTTTCGGCAAGGTGTTGTCGTAATTTATTTCGATAGATTATTTCGATACACAATTGTTTTCCCTGAAGCAATATATTTTGCCGTTTATCATTATACTGCTCTTCAGCTTGAATTACCTGCAGCTTTGATAATTGATTTCTTTTAAAGTATGCGGTTGGAAAATCAAGAGGCTGAGTGATATTAAACTCTGTTTGATTTCCAGCATCTGCAGGAGAGCCTTTAAGATAATCGTATTCTAAAACTGGGTTCGGTGGTGTTAATCCAACTTTGTATTTAAGTTTTTGTGATTCCAAATACTTCCTGCTTGCCTGAATCTCCAAGTTATTTCTTTCAATTGCCGAGAGCACCGAGTCAATTGAATTCTGGGAAAATACATTCTGGGAAAATATGATAAAACTGCAGGTTGTTAAAATGATGTATCCTTTCATTGAGCATGTTTTTTAGTGTGATACAGATAGTACACTATTGGTACAACAAATATGTTTAGGAGTGTGGAGCTGATTAAACCTCCAAGAATAACTTTTGCCATCGGACTTTGAATTTCATTTCCAGGCAAGTCGCCTCCAATTGCTAAAGGTATTAATGCAAGACCAGCTGTTAGTGCTGTCATCAAAATCGGACTTAATCTGTCCGTAGAACCATGTACTACAATACTATAAAGACTTAAGCCTTCCTTTTGCAATTGATTGTAATGAGATACAAGCAGGATGCCATTTCGTGTTGCAATTCCAAACAGAGTAATAAACCCAATGATGGAAGGTATGCTCATTATTCCACTTGAAAAATAAATACTAAATACTCCACCGATAAGTGCCAGTGGCAGGTTTATTAATATTATTGCAGCAATTCTGAAATCTCTGAATTCCTGATATAGAAGAAGGAAAATTACAAGCATAGAAAACAATGAAATAATAACTAGTGTCCTCGATGCCTCAGCCTCAGCCTGAAATTGACCACCGTATTCGATACGATACCCTTCCGGCAATTTGATTTTATCTTGAATAACCTTTTGTAAATCCCCAACCACGCTTTTCTGATCCCGGCCCGCAACATTTGCACTCACCACAGTTTTTCGCTCTACGTTTTCTCTATTAATTGTATTGGGACCTTTTGCACTAATTATTTCAGCAACATAGTATAGCGGAATTTTATTTCCATCATAAGTATCAATAAGTGCATTTTTAATATTTTCCATCTTGCCAGTATTGGACTCATCAAACCTTACAACTAAATCAAACGTACTTGCGCCTTCATATACTTCACCAACCTTTTCACCGGCAAACGCTGCATCCACAAAATCATTAAACTGTCCAATAGAGATTCCGTAATGATTTAATAAATCTCTTTTAGCCTTTATCTGTATTTGTGGAATTTCAATCTGCGGCTCAACCGTTAAATCAACCAACCCTTTTGTATTCTGAATCTCATTTTTTATCTGGTTAGAAATTGAATACAACCTGCTTAAATCAGGTCCAAAGATTTTGATAGCAATGTTCGCTCTGGTTCCTGACAGCATGTGGTCAATCCTGTGAGAAATTGGCTGACCAATTGTTAGATTGGTGCCACTGATGTCATTTAATTTTTCACGGACATCTTTTAAAAATTCTTCCCGGCTCCGGCCAATAAGTACAAATGGTGCATCAATCTCTGCTGCATTTACACCTTGTGCATGTTCATCAAGTTCTGCCCTTCCGGTCCTTCTGGTTGTCATAGTAATCTCCGGTACAGTTAACAAAGCTCTTTCTACCTG
>JANOJO010000776.1:0-3174 GCA_031418795.1 Bacteroidota bacterium
TGAGTCTTTTAATTATCCACCTTAAAACATGTGAAGCAACCAGGCCGAAGAAGCCGATCACGATTCCCCGTATCAAAATAACTCTACCACCGGGATTAATGATCAGATCGAACAAAAATAAATAAAGTGAATAACTACCCCACCCGATCAATTGACATTTCCAGTATGTTGAAATTGCTACTTTCATCAGTTTGTAGTTGTAAGGTAGCAGCATTATCGCCATCTGCATAATTACTTTCTTTCAATTTGACCTTCCTGTCTTGTAATCAGCCTTTCTAATACAATACTTTGATTAATATTTAGCTCAAAAGTTCTGTTAGCCTGCAGAGAATTTGACGGTTAGATCTTTTAGTAATCCCTTTTGTTGGGATTCAAACTACAAGCTCAGTTGCAGAAACTGCAAATCGAGAACATGCTAACGCAAAATTCAATTATTAATAGGCACTTGGTAACAGTAGTTTAGTCTTCTAAAACAAACAACATGAAAAAGAGTATCATTTTAAACCTATTGCTTGTTTTTGCAACTACATCATTTTGTCAACAGGAATCTACAAAAGCAAAAGTCACTAGTGCTGATCTTCTTAAAAAAAGCAAAAGCCAGAAAACATTTGCATGGGTATTGGCCGGAGCCAGCGCAATTAGTTTTGGAAAAGCATTTGCAGACATTTTGGATGAAGATATTTTTTCAGACGAGTATCAGCATTCTTATGGTCTCAGCCTTGGAGTTGGTACGACCTCGCTGGCCGGAAGTATTATTTTATTTATTGCTTCTGGAAAATATAAAAGAAAGGCTAAAGCAGCTTCTGCTTTTATTAATATGGAAAAGGTCCCGGTATTACAAGGAACATCCTTTATTAATCAATCTTTCCCTGTTATTGGTGTGAAAATTAAAATATAGAACGTGTATCGCAATTGTTGATTTACAAAAATAAAAAAGCATGAAAAAAATAATTATCTCTTCAGTATTGCTTGCTTTTGCAGCAACTTCATTTTGCCAGCAGACAGCCCCAAAACAATCTCTAACGAAAACAGATTATCTGCAGAAAAGCAAAAAACAAAAAAAAACAGGCACAATACTATTGGCAGTTGGCACTGGCTTGGTTATTACTGCTTTTGTAATACCAAGGGGAGAATTAATCTATGATGGTATTTGTATTGGAGCATATTGTACTGATAAATATAAAAACGATGGAATTAAAACTGGTTTTGCGGTATCAGGAGTTGCTGTAATGTTGGGCAGTATTCCATTTTTTATTGCCTCAGGAAAAAATAAAAAAAGAGCAAATGCCACTTCTGCATTCTTTCGAATGGAAAAGATCCCTGTTTATCAAAATACAGTCTTCACCAATCGATCCTTGCCGACCGTTGGATTCAAGATCAGTTTGTAAAAGTTTAAAGAGCTACCCGATTATTTACCTGTAAATAAAAAATTTATGAAAAAGGTTATCACCTCTATGTTATTCCTCTTTTTTGCGACAATTATTTTTTGCCAACAAACAAATGACGAGATAAAAACATCATCAACGAAGAAATTCTATCTGCAGGCTGGGGCAGGTGTAGCAACGGCCGGTGGTGTTTCATATGACTTCGGCATCCAGGCAGTACTAAAAAGCGACTGGACAGTTAGTGCTTCTTATAAGAGGGTTGAAATGAAGGCCAAAAATTTGCCCAATGATTATGAACGCGGAGTTGTCTATTTACTTCTTTTCCCAATTTACGATGAGTGGCCTTTAAATAAAATGAATGTTTTCAATTTTACACTTGGTAAATATATTGAGACCGGAAAGAAAACATGGATCACAGCTGAAGGTGGATTGTCAGTCGTAAGTGGTCAGAAGTTAACATTCGCTTCGCAAACTCAAGATGTGCAACTCTTTTATGTCTCTTCCAATTATTCATATCAAAAAGAAAGCAAAACAGGGTTTGGCGCAATACTAAAATCTGATTTCAATTGGGCCATATTGCCTTTTGCCGGATTGGGGGCCGGTGTCTACGCCGATCTCAATTCCCTTCAATCACCACTGGGATTCGAAATAAAATTCATCTGCGGAAATTTGCGTAAACATAAAAAGAAATAATAATTCCTATAATATATAATCAACAAAACTTTTCCTTAACTATTAAATCACTAATCATGAAAAAGACAACCATTTTCCTTTTTGCTGCAGTATTATTTTTTTCCTGTAAAAAGGATCCGGAACCGTGCACTACAAGTGTAACTTCAATTTCGGCAGCGTACAATATAACTGCTTACACCTACAAACAAACACCAACATCGCCTGAAGTAGATTATTATCCCATACTTTTCCCTGACGCTTGTAATAGGGATGATGTGTTAACATTTAGCGCCAACGGCACCTATCAAAAAAAGGATGCGAATTTAGTTTGCTCACCACCGGAAGATGATAATGGAACATGGGCCTTATCCGGAAATACTATTACAATAGATGGAGATCCGAATACTATTGAAAGTTTTGATTGCAAAACTTTAGTTGTGGTTATTATGGATTTCTTAAACCCTGGTGATAAACTGAAGATCACATTGGTAAAAAAATAATGTTTTTCAATTTGAAACTAATAAATCTTTATTATGAAACAACAATTACATTTTTTTATTAGTAAGTGCATTATAACCACTTTTATTCTTCTGAATGCAAATAAAGGTGAAGCACAATCTAATTATGACATTTATGTGTTTGATGTAAAGACAGGCACCACCAAACGGGTTACCAGCATTCCTGCTATCGGCGAGTGGAACGCCAGTTGGTCAAACAATGGTAAAAAAATTGCTCATGATTACTCAGGACAATTTAGCCAATCAATCTATGTTACCAATGTTGAAACTGGTGTAAGTGCCCCACTTGTTGGCGCAGAAACAGGTAATGATGCTGCCTGGTCTCCAACTGGTGAGAAGATAGCCTTTGATGATTGGGAAGATTATTATGATATTGGTTGGTGGACCCAAAATCTTTACATGGTGCCAGCCAACGGAGGAGCAAGGTCTTTTTTTAGATTCAATGCTCATCATGCAAGCTGGAACCCACATGGCAATAAAATTGCATTTGATGATAACTATGGATATATAGCAACAAAAGATGTGAATACAGGCATCGAAACTTTTGTTACTTATTATGGTGACAGACCATCATGGTCTCCCAATGGACAATATATTGC
>JANOJO010000777.1:0-2134 GCA_031418795.1 Bacteroidota bacterium
ATAATTGATTTGTGCAGCAGCGCCAAAAAATGATGATAAAAAAAACAAGGTTGTAGTTATAGTATTTCGCATAATTCGTGTTTAAAAATAATTACTGGTTTTATGGGATGGGAGTAAAAACATTATCTACTGCTGGCCTGCTGTATTGTTCTTTGCTGTTAGTTGTTTTTGGCATACCAAAATAAAAATACAATGTTCGTTTTTTATTTCCGCTTAAATGATTCAGTTCACTTTGCGGGCCATACACTCTTGTATTGGTGGTAAGCCCGGTTGCTAACTTAGTTCCGATTGGCGGAATGCAATCGAGAAAAGAAATATTACCAAAGGGGATTTCGGGATGTGGTTTTGCTGCATCACTCAATGCATAAAAATCAAAGAGCCGGACAAACAAACCCGTATCAGGACTTGCGATATATAATTTACCCTGCACAGTGCTTAACTCCATCCACGAAACTTCTCCATAATAACCTTTGAACTCAGGATACACAACCGGCGAATAACCGGTGTGTGTATTGTTATAAATATTCTGCCATACGTTTATTGGTGTACCCGTCATACGGTTTTTCCATTGACGGGAAGAACCCTTGCCCAACCAACGACTTGACAAAACATAATTTTCGGGATAATTAAAACTGATTCCTGCAAATGGCTGGTCACCTTCAATTGCATACTCATATTCCATCGTTGTCCATCCGCTTGCATTCATTTTCCATTTTACATATTTCATATTGCCGCTGTATGTAAACTCCACCACCTGGTTATTTTCTTCTTTATATGTCTTTGATGAAACAAGGGATGCATTTCCTTTTACCAGCACGGGGCCATTATTAAATGACAACACATAATCATTAGCCGTGTTTTTTGTTGTAACAAGGTTACCTGTTTTTTTATCCAGCACTACGCTTACTTCACCGCCTGTTAATGTGTAAATACTGTCGGTTTCTTTTAAAGATGTTGAATCATTTTTTACAGTAACAAAATTTTGCAGCAGCGAACTGTTACTTTTTATTTTTGAAATCCATTTGTAAATCTCTTTTCCAAAATTATCTTTTGCAACAATTACCAGTGCATCATAATTTTTATAATCAGCAGGTAAATTAATTTTCAGGTTGCCTTTTTGTACGGGGGAAATATTTGGAGCTGCAGCAGTTCCTTTTTGTTTTACTATATAACCATCAAAACGGTCGAAGGGTTTGCTGTAATCCACCAATGCCCAGTAGAAAGTACACTGGTTGGTATTGAGGAAATGAAAACGATTCTCTATTTCTATTTCTCCATTGAAATTTGAAGGCAGCTGATTAGTTAAAGAAAGTTTTATGGGAGAAAAAATTTCACGCAGTGCATAAAAGCTTCCCTCCTTTTCCCGATGCGGGCCGAGAATTCCATCATTTGCATTCAGTCCGTTTGCATCCAATGCATTATTCAAATCAGTTCTCATTATAGCCTCATCTGCCATTACCCAAATAAATACGCCGGCAGATTTTTGTGAACGCCAGTGCAAGTTCCACATATCATACATGCCTGCGCCGCCGCCACCATCATCCTGTGCATGCAGCATTTCTGTTGGCATGTAGATGAGTGAGTCGTTTAAAATTTTTTGTGTGCTGTAAAAATCTTCGTAGTGGTTGCAGTCAATACCATTGAATTGATTGCCCGGACGGTGATGCGGATGAATAACAGGTCGCTTTTGAAAATCCCATTTTACAAAATCATCATCTAATTCTTTATTAGTGCCTCCTTCGTTGCCATTGTCCCAGAAAATAATAGAAGGATGATTCAAATCTCTTAACACTAATTCTTTTACTAATGGTTCACCAGCTTTGGCTGAATAAAATTTTTGCCAGCCGGCCAGTTCATTTAAAACATAGATGCCTAATGAATCGCAGAGTTGTAAAAAATATTTATCCGGTGGATAGTGAGAGCAGCGAACTGCATTCATGTTCATTTCTTTCAACAGCAATGCGTCTGTTAATTCATTTTCCTTTGACAATGACCTTGCAGTCTCCGGCCAGAAGCAATGACGGTTGACACCTTTAAACTTTACTTGCGTACCATTGATATAAACTCCTTGTCCATATCTTATTTCAATTGTACGAAAACCAAATTTTTCATTGAGTTCATATAATTTTTTTCC
>JANOJO010000778.1:0-6178 GCA_031418795.1 Bacteroidota bacterium
CAAAAACCGAAAGCACAACAGTAAGTTCATCAGCCATGGAAAAACTTCTGCCGCCTACGCCAAAATCTCTTCTATTGATGTTGAATTCGCCTTCAAAAAGATAGCCGTCATCTTTTGCAGTATATGTGAACGGAAATTTTATTTCTTTTGTTACTCCTTTAATCGTGATATTGCCAAACATGTAGAGATACTCCGGTTTATTCGTTTTAGTTATTTTGCTTGAAATAAAACTGAGCTTTGGAAATTTTTCCACATCAAAATATTCAGGTTTTCTTAAATGGTTATCTCTTCCTTCGCTATCAGTGTCCACAGTTTTTGATTCCACATTTACTTCAAAATTTGCAGTTAAGAGGTTTGCCGGATCAAAACTAATGGAACCGCCAAGTCCTTCAAAAGTGCCACCGGTATTGATACCAAAATTTTTAATAATAAATTTTACTTTGGATCCTGCATCTGCCGGAACATAAGTTTGGGCTGAAACAAAAACAGCAGCGAATATGTATAAAAAAAAGAAAAATAATTTTTTCATTATCCAGCTATTAAGAAATAAAAGAACGAAAATAATATTCAAACGGTTGCCTTGAAAAACCAGAAAATGCTTATTTAATAAAAATTAGGATTTTTTTAATGAAATAATTTTAAAGATAGTTATCACTTTACTCTCCAAGTTCTTTCAGCCTGTTTTTTGCTTCTTCATGACGTGGATTAACTATCAGCACTTTTTTATACCAGCTAATTGCGTCTGTTTTTCTATCAAGCACCTGGTAAGTTTTTGCAAGGCTTAGCAGAACAAGATCCTTGTCTGGAAATTCAAAAGCATTATTTTCAAAAATAATTCTTGCTTCTTCATACCGCTTCATATTGAATAATTGATTGCCAAGAAAATCCATAGAAATCCAATCAATATAAAAATGTGCAGTATCTGATTTCATTTTTTTATATTCCTTTACTGCATTTTCTGCACCTTGTTTAGCTATTATTGTTTCCATCGCTTTATGCACGGGCTGTTTTATTTTTACAGGTTTATTGTAAAGTGCACACATCAGAGTTTTAACAATACCAAAAAAATCTGTAGGAGAACTGTTGCACAGAATAACAATTAAACTGTTTGTTGATGGTATTCTGATAAGAAAAGAAAGAAACCCATCCGTCATACCCAAATGAAAATTAGTAACAACACTGTCAGCTTCTGTGTATTTGAATTTTTTGTAAAACCAGCCATATCCATATTGTGCAGGCAATTTACCTGGTGTAAACATTTCATCAGTCAGTTTTTTATTTAATAAAGTATGCTGGGCGATGGCCAGATGAAATATAAATAAATCTTCCACAGTTGAATATAAATCTCCGGTTCCCATTGTGTTTGACTGATCCCGGAAATCTGCACTTGAATAACCACCTGGAAAATAATCATACCCTGAAGCCCGTTTATTTATTATTTGTGTGTGAAAGTAAGAACCGGAACTATTCATTCCAAGCTTGTCAAAAATGTCCTCTTTCATTAATTGGGCGTATGATTTACCAGTTACTTTTTCCATAATATAGCCGAGAGTAAAATAACCCCAGCTGCTGTAATAAAAACTTGTACCGGGGTCAAAAGCAAGAGAGGAATCCATATAAAGTTTTAGGTAATCTTCACGGTTAAAATTTTGGCGGCTGATTCTGGGAAAAAAATCTTTGATAATATCATAATTGGGCATGCCAGAAGTGTGACTTAATAATTGCCTTATGGTGATCCGGCTCCCGTTTTTTTTTGAAAATTCAGGAATGTAATCAGAAATTGTTTTATCAAGACTTATTAATCCTTTTTGTACCTGAATAAGCATCAGCAAAGCAGTAATTGGTTTTGAAACTGAGCCTATCATAAATTTCGTGTCTGTTGTATTTGGAATATTCCATTCCCGGTTTGCAAGGCCAAAAGCATTTTTATAAATCAGCTTTCCGTTTTCTGCAACCAGCACACTGCCATCAAACATGTTATACTTATGATATGTTTTCATTATTTCATCTATCTGGTACTTTTTATTTTGTGCAAATGATAATTGATAAGCTAACAAGAGCAGGCACACGACTGAAAGATTTTTTTTCATAATATTAAGTTTTAATATTAACAGGAAATCGAATTGGAAAAATTGTTGCAAATGATAGTTTGCTATTTTGCAAAATTATACCGCAAATCATCTTACTTATGTATTTCCAGTAATAGAATTATCTAATCAAATTTTTCCAGCATTTTAAAATGCCGCTGCGATTGTTTCAGAAAATCCCTTCCCTTTTTAAAAGGCCAGTAAGGCGTTCCGTTTTCATGATTGTACTTGCTTATCTGGAACAAGACTTTCCAGTGTTTCAATATTTCGGCGTAAGCCTGCCAGATGCTGATACCGGCATCATAAATATGATTGGGTTCTGCGCCACAGCCGTTAAATTCAAGTATGGAATAATTTTTCCCTTCTTTCAAATCATCAAGCGATGTGCATTTAATATCATAGCGGCCGTAGTAAAATTTATCTGTGTAATGACTGAGTCCATCAAACACGTTTAATAATTTTTCATCAGCAAGA
Organism: Bacteroidota bacterium; assembly: GCA_031418795.1. GTDB lineage: Bacteria > Bacteroidota > Bacteroidia > Chitinophagales > Chitinophagaceae > VBAS01. Next base: position 2,562 of record JANOJO010000778.1, read on the forward strand.
TGAATAAGATTGATAAACCTGGCGCCGCGGTTATGATTGCCTGCATACGAAAGATAAAAATGCTGGTATTTCAGCAACACTCTTTCCAATCGATGCTCATGCCGGTGTTTCATTTCATCCAGCCTGAATTTTGCACGGGGATGCAGAAGTATCAATTCCCACAGGGTTGATTTTCCATCGCCGAAAACTTCCAGCAGTTCTTTTTGTATTAAACCACTGATGGTTCCTTTCATTTGCGTGGGATGCCTGTAATAAAATACACTCAGCTCCACCGGCATTTCTATTAATTCCTGTACAATGTATTCCACCGGAATTTTTTCATGATACTTTATTAACTGCTCTTCGTTTTCAATTTTACGGAAAAGAATTCCTTTCATGCCCACATCAGGCTTTACAATAAATGGAAAACTAAATCCATTTTCTTCTATTGTTTTTTTTACCTGTTCTATGGGTGTGTCATGCAGTACATAAATTGTTTTTGGGAAAGATGAAAGCGGCAACTGCTCATACATTTCTTTTTTACTTTCTCCTTCAAAGCCGCCAAATGTGATAGTGGGATTGGATGAACTGAAAAACCAGAAAGACCTTGCTTTGAAACAATACCAGAACCATACAAAACCAATGGGAAAGTACAGCACATAAAATGGCCATAGCTCCCAATTTGTCAATCGTTGAAAAAAATTATTTTCTTTCATGCAAGTGGGCAAAAATATGGTTTGAAATCCAGTAACTGAATTTTTGCCGGACGGCTTTTTAAATATAATTTTAAAAACTTAAACCAAAATGTATGAAAAAATTAATGTTGCTTATTCCCGTTTTTATTTTGCTTAGTTCTTTTACTGTAAAAGAAATACATACTAAGCCTGCTGCTATTCCGACAGTTGCAACTGTTCCCCTTCCTGCATTGACAGGCCTGGAAAAATTAGCAACCTTAAAGATTAAAGAAATTGAAAAACTTACCGGCAGAAAATTAAAGCTGAAAGAAAAAATTGCTTTAAAAATTTATCAGCTCAAATTAAAAAAAGAATTAAAGGCAAAAGAAAAAGGTGAGACAAAATCAAAAGGTCAAACAGCTTTTATTCTTGGTTTGGTCGGTATTGGTGTATTACTAATTCCTTATGTTTCTATTGCAGCCATACCTCTTGCTATTCTTGCAATTGTAATTGGTTCAAAAGCAAAAAAAGAAAATCCCAAAGACGGTAAAGCTCAAACAGGAATTATTTTAGGCATTGTTACGCTGGGTCTTATTGTGTTGGCTATTCTTTTAGTGCTGGCTATTCTTGCTGCCGATGGCTGGTGGGTATAACTAATTTTTTCTGTTAACTATTATTTTGTAAATAAGAAACCTATATTTTTGAACTTTACCAACCACATCACTAAAACAACTGTATGAGAAATATTCTTTTTCTGTTTGTCCTTTTATTTTCGGTTCAAAGTTTTGCATCATCAATCCCCGCAACATCTGCAGAATTGAATTCAGGGTTTGCTGCCACTGTTACTACTCCATCTTTGCCTGTTACATCTGTTGATTTTGCAAAAATGAAAATGAGTGAAATAGAAAAACTTGCTGGCAGAAAATTGAAACTCAAAGAAAAAATTGCCATTAAGATTTTGCAGGCAAAAGCAAGTAAGGTGAACAAGGGAAAAGATAAAGGGAATTATTCCAAACGATCAAAGACTGCTTTTCTTCTCAGTATTCTCAGCCTTATTACAATTGTTTTTATTCCAGTATCTGTAATACTCGCAGTCATCAGCATAATCCTGGCTGCAAAATCATTAAAAGCAAATGATGAAGACCGCAAAGCAAGAACGGCAATGGGTTTATCCATACTTGCACTCGGTATTATTGTAGTGGGCCTTATGATTTGGGGCATTTTTATTTCTGATGGTGTATTTAAACTTTTCATAATTAATTAATAAATGAAGGTTCCTGTTCTATCCGAACTTTTTGCTGAAGGAAAAAAACCCGAAATTTTATTCTGGGTTGGATGTGCCGGAAGTTTTGATCAGCGGGCACAAAAAATTACTAGAGCCTTTGTTACTATTTTAAATAAATTAGAAATCAGCTATGCCATTTTGGGAAAAGAAGAAATGTGTACAGGTGATCCGGTACGCCGTGCAGGTAATGAATTTATGTTTCAAATGATGGCTTACCAGAATATTCAAACACTGAATAATTATAGCATAAAAAAAATTGTAACCACTTGCCCGCATTGTTTCAACACACTGAAAAATGAATACCCGGCATTGGGAGGAAATTTTGAAGTAATTCATCATACAAGTTTTCTTCAGCAGTTGATTGATGAAGGAAAAATAAAACTTAAGGAAGACGGTTCATTTAAAGGAAAGAAAATAACTTATCACGACAGTTGTTATTTAGGAAGAGCCAACAATATTTATGAAGCGCCACGCAAAGTATTAGAAGCATTGGATGCAGAGTTGATAGAAATGAAACGTTGTAAAACAAATGGATTGTGCTGCGGTGCAGGTGGAGCACAAATGTTTAAAGAAGAAGAAAAAGGAAATACACGAATCAATACGGAAAGAACGAATGAAGCAATTGGCACCGGTGCAGAAATAATTGCCTCTGCCTGTCCTTTTTGCAATACTATGATGACTGATGGTGTGAAGATGGCGGAGAAAGAAGAAACAGTAAAAGTGATGGATGTGGCTGAACTGATTGCAGCTTCAATGGATTAACTTTGCCCAATGAATTACGATTACAAATATCTTCTTGATAATAATTTTTCTCCTGATTCAAAAGTTTGGATTTATCAGTGCAGCCGCATTTTTTCTTTACAGGAAGCATTGGATGCAGAAGACATGTTGAATAATTTTACTGCCGCATGGTTAAGTCATGGTACACCGGTAAAAGGTGCAGGTTATTTATTCTTTGGTCAATTTATTATTTTAATGGCTGATGAAAAAGCAACCGGTGTGAGTGGTTGCAGTACGGATAGTTCTGTAAGATTGATTAAAGAGATAGAAAAGAAGTTTGGTGTAAATATGTTTGACAGGACTACACTTGCCTTTGTAGTAAAAGATAAAATACAATTGCTACCCCTCTCCCAACTACAGTATGGAATTGATAATGGATTTATTTCTGCTGATACATTATACTTTAATAACCTGGTACAAACAAAAGATGAATTAGAAAATAAATGGATGGTGCCGGTGAGGGAAAGTTGGCTGGCTAATAAAATTTCAATTCAAAAATCAGTTTCGTAAATTCGGAATATCATTGCGGCAGTAGCTCAGTGGTAGAGCTTCAGTTTCCCAAACTGAAGGTCGTGGGTTCGATTCCCATTTGCCGCTCAATTTATTTTTTGGCTTTTACAGGTGGTTTTTTTGCAGCTTTTACAAAATTATACGCCATCGTCAACCTGTAATTTTTTGTTTGCGTAGTGTTGTAAGATTGCAATTCAAAATTTTTACCATAAATAAAACTATTTGTTTGCTGATTGCGGAAGGGGTCAATAAAATTAATCGTGGCAATAAAACGTTTCTTAAAAAATTTCTTTTGCACACCTGCATTCATACTCAGGTTCCAGCTTACTGCTCCCTGCGGGTTTGCAAAACGGCTGGTGGTAAAATTGCCTGTGAAAACCCAAATATCT
>JANOJO010000779.1:0-1704 GCA_031418795.1 Bacteroidota bacterium
AAATCGCTTAAGCGTACTTAACAATTATAGATTCAATTACATTGGCAGCGTCTTCACATTTATCAGTTACAATTTCCATTACCTGGTAAATCTCTCTTTTCTTGATCACTTCTTTTGCATCAGGCTCTGTTGCAAACAGGCGCTCAATGCTCATATCAAAAATATCATCAGCCTGGTTTTCGATGCTGTTGATCGATACCAGTGCATCTGTAATTAAACGCATGTTTTTCATGTTCCTCAATTCTTTCACAGCAATTTCAACCTGCCTGCATCCCAATGCAATCAGATCGGCCATTTTATTAAAGCCGATATCATTTGGATTAACACGGTAAAAATTTATTTTTTTGGCAGAGGCATAAATATAATCGGCAATATCATCAAGCGATGTGGCCAGGTAATGTATATCTTCCCTGTCGAATGGTGTGATGAAATTTTTACACAGTTCTGTAAAAATGGTATGGGTATAATCGTCATTTACGTGTTCCATATCTTCAATTTCCTGTATCAGTTGTCCACGTTTGTCAAAGTCAGGCTCGTTTACCACATCCTTTAATTTGTCGCCCATTTTAACCAAAACAGTCGATACATCCTCAAACAATTGATAAAATATCCTGTCTTTGGGTAAAAAGATTTTGAGCATTGTATTTATACCAGCCATAATTTTTTGTTTTGAAGCAAAAGTATAATTATTGAACTTGTATTGTGCAATCAAAAGATTGGTAATAATAACTTAACATTAAAATAATGTGTTTATTTGCAATTTGCAATAAATTTTCTGTTTTTCAGGTAATTAAATACAATTTTAAGGTTGCCCCAAAAGATAAAGCCAATTCATAGTCAGGTTGCTTAATTTAATTGGTTTTCCGGATTTTGTTTTCTTAACATTCAGGTAATATACAGGTAACATTGTCATAACATGTAAGTTGTCATTTTGCTGTAAATATTTACGGCATGAAATCGCTACTACTAATTGCTACATTCTTATTCACTATATCTGCTTCATTTGCTCAAAAAGGAAAGATAGAAGGAAAATTAACCGATGCCAAAACAGGACAACCGCTGGTGGGTGTTTCGGTGATCATAAAAAATACGGATAAAGGCGTTGCCACAGACCAGGATGGCAGGTATATGATTAATGCAGATGCAGGCACAAAGATCACTTTGGTATTTTCTTATAATGGTGTTACAAAAGAGGTAGAAGACATAGATGTACAAAACGGAAAAGTGACCACACAGGATATTGCACTGGAAATAAAAGCCAAAACCGGAGATGAAGTTGTTGTACGCACTACCAGCAGTGCCCGTAAAGAAACCGCTGCGGCATTAATCAGTTTACAAAAAAATACATCTGTGGTTGCACAGGTGATAAGTGCCGAAACCATAAAACGCTCCCCTGATAAAAACACCGGCGAAGTTTTAAAAAGAGTTACAGGTACATCGGTACAGGAAGGTAAATATTTAGTTGTTCGTGGATTAAGCGACCGCTACAACATGGCTATGCTGAATGGGATTGCATTAAGCAGTACTGAGCCAGACAGGAAAACTTTTAGTTTCGACATTTTTCCGGCGGCTATGATCGATAATATTGTAATGAACAAAACCTTTACCCCCGAATTACCGGGTGAGTGGGCCGGTGGCCTGGTTCAGGTGCAGACAAAAGATGTTCCTGCCGCTTCATTTTTAAATGTACAAATAGGTACCGGT
>JANOJO010000780.1:0-1866 GCA_031418795.1 Bacteroidota bacterium
GCCATTTTTGTAAAATCAACATCTTTATTTAACTGTGTAAAAATTCGATCCATATCATGGTTGTCACCCATTATTAAAATATTTTTTGGATTGGCGTAAGCAAAATCATTTGCCAATGCCTCATACAATTTTGTAAGTCCATTGGAAAAATCAGAGCCTTCCGGTTCTTTTAATGCTTGTATTAAGGCTGATTGTAAAGAAAAATCCATTACAGATTTTAAACAGCTTATATAGCCGTCTTCATTTTTCTTTCCCTGCTGCCAGTAAGAAGTAATCAAAGGATTATAACTCCATTCCTCGCCAACGATATTAAAGTTGGGATACTCTTTCATTATACTGCAGCTCCAGTTTTTAGAAAATGTTTTATCTGAATAAGGGTAAGTGTCCTGCCGTATGCCGCCAAGCTGCAAGGTTTCTATCCACCAGATAGAATTTTGAATAAGATAATTTGCCATATATGGATTTTGTCCGTTCATATCCGGCATGGATTTATCAAACCAACCGTTGATCATTATATCTCTGTCATAAGCGGATGCATACTTGTCCTGGTTTACTGTTCTGCGGTGATTGGAAAGTTGAAATGAATCTGCTTTGTTCAACCAGTTTTTAAAAGGCAAATCACTCATCCACCAGTAATGCGAACCCGTATGATTGACAACACCATCAAAGATTAATTTTATACCTTTTTGTTTTGCTTTTGCAGCAAGCTCTTTGTATTCATCCAGGGTTCCAAACCGCGGGTCAACTTTATAATGATTGGTAATGGCATAGCCGTGATACGACCAGGCGGGCATATTATTCTCAAGCATAGGTGTGGGCCAGATGGCAGTAAAACCCATAGCCGAAATATAATCGAGTTGATTGATGATGCCCCGTATATCGCCACCATGCCTGCCACCTTCAAAGTTGCGGTTGATTTTGTTTTCCTTCATTCCTTCCACCACATCATTGCTGTAATCTCCATTGGCAAAACGGTCGGGTGTAATAAGATAAACAACATCAGATGAATTGAAACCTTTTATTTGTGATGCATCCTGCTTTCTTGAAAGCAATGAATAATTGCAAGTATAAACTGTTTTACTTTCCTTTTTAAAGTTGATTGTAAATGTTCCGGGCTTTATATTTTTTGCGATAAGCAAATCAATAAATAAATAATTTTTACTGTCTGCTTTATTTATTTTTTTAATAGTAACTCCGGCAAAATTTATTGAAGGAACAGTTTCGCCAACATTGTTACCATGAATTAGTAACTGCAGGTTTTGATTTTTCATACCCACCCACCAGTTGAGCGGTTCCACATGTTCAATTTGCGCAGCAGCATTAAGCGATACAAAAAGGAAAACAATAATCGGGATAATTTTACTACTCATAAAATATTTTTTAGTATTCAAATAAAACCGGGTTGAGTGGCGAATTAATTATTTCTCCAACTTTAGCGCCGGGGCACCAGGTATTCCAGTCATCAACCTGATTTTTATTTTCAGGATTTTTCAACTTCATGTTTTTATCCATATAAATTATCGTCATTACTTTCCGTACCTGGTTGGTTGTATTGGCGCCTGCCCTGTGAAATATCCAGCCTGAATGAAAACTGATTTCACCCGCATCAAACGGTTCACTTACATGTTTAAAATCTGTAACTTTTAATTTTTGCTGAATCATTGCTTCACTTTCATCGCTTATTTCCAGTTCTCTTCCTTCTACTACATGGTGGCTGGCTGCACTGAACTCAACAGGACCCAGTTCCAAAGGGGTTGCTTGTAAAGGCATCCATGCTGTAATGGTTTTATCAGTTTCAAGCGGCCAGTAATATTGATCAGCATGCCAGGGAGTAATGCCACCGCCACCTTCTTTAAACAATGCCTG
>JANOJO010000781.1:0-5657 GCA_031418795.1 Bacteroidota bacterium
GGAGGATATCATGGTACAGTGGAAAAAAGCGGTAGAGCTGCATTGAAAAAAGGATTTCATAAAATCAGGGTGCAGTACTTCGACGGTGGCGGTGGTAATTCACTTAAAGTTTCTGTTCAACCGGAAGGCAAAGCAAAACAAGAGTTGCATTCATCATTATTATTTCATTAATTTTTAGTATGAAAAACATTATTTTCTCTTTTTTATTATTTCTTTTCATAAATGCATTTGGGCAAAAAACAGAAAACATAATCATCATCACCACCGATGGTCTTCGCTGGCAGGAAGTTTTCAAAGGCATGGATTCTTCCATTGCCAACAATCCCAATTATTATGAAAGGGACAGTAATTTTATTTTTAAAAATTACTGGGATAAAGATGAGGCTGCAAGAAGAAAAAAGATTATGCCTTTTTTATGGAATACTATAAATTCTCATGGACAGATATATGGTAACAGACCTGCAGGCAATAAAGTAAATAATGCAAACCCTTTTTGGTTCAGTTACCCGGGTTACAGTGAAATCATGACCGGCTTTGCCGACACAACTATTAATTCAAATGATTTTCCTCCCAATCCCCATGTCACTGTTTTAGAATTTTTTAATCAGCAGCCAAAACTAAAAAACAAAGTTGCAGCATTTGGTGCATGGAATGCTTTTGACAGAATATTAAATGAAAAACGAAGTGGCATTCCTGTGATAAATGCTTTTGATGCAACTGGAGGAAAAACACCAAACGCCAATGAGAAACTGATTAATGCCATGCTGAAAGATTCTTACAAACCATTTGGAGAAGCTGAATGCCTTGATGTGTTTACACATTATGCTGCATTGGAATATTTGAAAACTAAAAAACCGAAAGTACTTTACATTTCCTACGGTGAAACAGATGAATGGGCTCATCATGCCATGTACAAATCTTACCTGAATGCAGCAAAGCAGGTGGATGACTGGATAAAGCAAATCTGGAATTTTATACAAAGCGATCCGCAGTATAAAAATAAAACCAGTTTATTTATTACAACTGATCATGGTCGCGGTGATAAAAATAAAAACCAATGGACTGATCATGGGCAAGATGTGGAAGATGCCTCCGAAATCTGGTTTGCAGTAATGGGCCCGGAAATAGCTGCGAAAGGTGAAATGAAAAATGATATACAGCTTTACCAGGATCAGTTTGCACAAACTATTGCAAAACTGATGGGCTATACTTATAAAGCCAAACACCCGGTTTCGCCGGAAATAAAATCTGTTATCAGTAAATGAAAAAATATTTCAATTCACGATTTGTTGTTTTATTTTTTTTGTTTCCGGTGTTAACCAGCGGGCAAACAGGAAAAATACCTTTACCAACAAAACAGCAACTGGCCTGGCATGAAATGGAATTTTATTTTTTCATTCATTTTGGGCCAAACACATTTACTGATAAAGAATGGGGACATGGTGATGAACCCGAAGATATTTTTAACCCAACACAACTTGACTGCAAACAATGGGCAAGAATCGCAAAACAAGCCGGCGCAAAAGGAATAATTATTACTGCAAAACATCATGATGGATTTTGTTTGTGGCCAAGTAAATATTCCACACATACTGTTCGTGAAAGTAAATGGAAAAACGGAAAGGGTGATGTACTGAAAGATTTATCACAGGCTTGCAGAGAACAGGGTTTGAAATTTGGTGTTTATATTTCTCCCTGGGATCGCAATCATCCAAAATATGGTACGCCAGCATACAATAATGTGTATATAAATACCATGAAGGAAATTTTTTCCAGCTATGGAAATATCTGGGAGCTGTGGTGGGATGGCGCCAATGGAGAAGGGCCGAATGGAAAAAAACAAATTTATGATTTCAGAAGATTTGAAAATACAGTCAGGGCAATTTCGCCAAAGACAGTCGTGTTCAGTGATATTGGTCCTGATATTCGCTGGGTGGGAAATGAAAGAGGCATCGCCGGAAAAACTAATTGGAATTATTTGGACACAGCAGGATTTAAAAGAGGCGCCGGCGGCCCGCCGGAAGATACTTTGAACAGTGGAAATGTTTTTGGCAAAAACTGGATACCCGCTGAATGTGATGTGAGTATCCGTCCCGGTTGGTTTTATCATGCCCATGAAGATGCTAAAGTGAAAACCGGGGAACAGTTATTTGATCTTTATTTAAAATCAGTTGGCCGCGGCGCAAATTTTTTATTGAATGTACCGCCAGACAGGCGAGGGCTGATTCATGAAAATGATTCAGCGGCTTTGATGGCGTTTAAAAAGTTAAAAGATAAAAGTTTTGCAGAAAATTTATTGAGCAATGCAAAAACATTTTGGGAAGTTAGTGATGAAGCCCTGATAAATGATTCTATTCTTTATCATGCTTTGAATAAAAAAGAATTTACTTATGGTATCAACCGGCAAAGTTTTGTGGTGGAGCTTGCTGAGGCTAAAAAAATGAATTGTATAGTACTGCGGGAAGCAATTCATCTGGGCCAATCGGTACAGAGGTTTAAAATAATTTTATTTAATGCGGATAAGCAAGTAGGGGAATTAAGCGGAACTACAATTGGAAGAAAACGCATTCTTAGTTTTCCGGCAGAAACGATTACATCATTTAAAGTTTATCTCACTGACCGTTTTGGAAATGATAATGTAAGTAGTGTGTCAGCGTATTTGCTAGATGAAAAGCTGGTGGAGAAATAAGAAGCAGCATTTTCCTGGTTGATGCTGAACTGTCAGCAGCGTAAATAAACCTTTCAAAGTAATCTTAATTGGTTCTATTGCCCTGATTGGAGTCAAATGCAAACGAAACTGTTAAAAGAAGTTTTGTAATTTTGAAATACAAAACATTTGGTATGCCAAGTTTAAAACGATATACGAGTTTTAGTAAACTTAAACAGAGTAGCAAACGCACAAATACTCAACAGAGTAAACAGGACGCTGTATCTTCAGAGCTGAATGAATTTTTTCTGCAGCTGAGGAAACCCGCATTAAAAAAACTAAAACCCCTCCCCCAAAAAATCAGCAGATAATAAATCATTATTAATGAAAAAAACCTTTGTTGATAGTATTCTCAAAGTCTGTTCTGTGCTTCATGATAATTCCGTTAAATACCTGATTGTTGGCGGGGCAGCAGTTGCCTTTCATGGATATTACCGGCAGTCAACCGCTTCATCAGGATTGCCTGCTGAAAAAGATGATTTGGATATTTGGTACAATCCAACTTATGGAAATTATTTCAACCTGCTGAAAGCCCTCAGTGAATTGGGACTGGATGTTTCAGAATTCAAAAAAGAGAAATCACCAAATCCTAAAAAATCATTTTTTAAATATGAATTCGAAAGTTTTACCATAGATTTTCTGCCCGATATAAAACACCTTTCAAAATTTAATAATGCTTATTCCCAAAGAAATGTTTCACTCATCGGAAATATTGAAATACCAACTATTTCATACGAAGATCTGATTGCTGTAAAACGGACAAATGCAAGACCCAAAGACATTAAAGATATTGAGGAATTGGAAGCACGGGCTAAAAAAAGGAAGTAATGGAAAAGTCATTTTTTCGGGTTACCGGTTTACACAGTTGATGATCCATTTCCAGTCTATTCATTCATAAATCGCGTCACCAGCAGGATAAAAATACTTAACTTTCAGTCTGCACAAAAAACACAGCCCGCTGATTTACCATGAGTAAAAAAATTTTGCTTGTTTTCAGTTTACTTTCCCTTGTATTTTTAGCATGGTATTTATTTTCCGGTTATGAAAAAATTGATTTCAACACACAAGTAAAACCCATTTTCAATAATAAATGTATTGCATGCCATGGCGGGGTAAGGGCAAAATCAGATTTCAGTTTATTATTCAGGGAAGATGCGATGAAACCTGCCAAGTCTGGAAAATACCCGATTGTGACGGGCAAACCGGGTGAAAGTGAAATGATAAAAAGGATTACAAACAATGACCCGGATGAAAGAATGCCATACAAACATGAGCCCCTTTCAAAAAATGAAATTAATATTTTAAAACAATGGATAAAACAGGGAGCAGAGTGGGGCGAGCATTGGGCTTATTTACCAGTGAAAAAAGAAGAAGTACCTGATTACAGCAGCAGTTGGGTTAAAAATGATATTGACCAGTTCATTTATAAAAAACTAAAGGATGAAAAATTATCTCCTTCTGCTGAGGCGGATAAAGCAACACTGCTAAGACGGGTGAGCCTCGATCTTACCGGTTTACCTCCCGAAGAATTTGTGGCAAAAAAATTTTTGAATGACCAGTCAGAAAAATCTTATGAAAACTTAATTGATGATTTACTGAAATCACCTGCATACGGAGAAAGATGGACATCTCTCTGGCTCGACCTGGCCCGCTATGCTGATACGAAAGGTTATGAAAAAGATGATGGACGCATTATCTGGAAATACAGGGATTGGCTTATCAATGCATTTAATACTGACAAACCTTATAATGATTTTTTAATAGAACAACTGGCTGGTGATTTATTGCCAAATCCCGATGATGCAAAATATATTGCTACGGCATTTCACCGCAATACAATGACAAATGATGAGGGTGGTACAGATAATGAAGAATTCAGAACGGCTGCAGTTCTTGATAGAGTGAATACAACCTGGAGTGCTTTACTTGGCACAACTTTTAATTGTGTGCAATGTCACAGCCATCCTTACGATCCCTTCCGGCACGAAGAGTATTATAAATTCATGGCTTTTTTTAATAATACAAGAGATGAGGATACGGAAACAGATTATCCATTGCTCCGTCATTATGCCGGTATTGACAGTCTTAAACTTTATACAGTTACCGAATGGGTAAAGAAAAATGTTTCTGAAAAAGAGGCTAAAGAACAATATGATTTTTTAAAAACATGGCAACCGGTAATTAATGCATGGCAGGGTGATCAATTTATGAATGCTGCGATGACCGGCAGCCTGGTGGAATTAAGAAATTATGGTACCTGCCGGTTAACAAATGTACCGCTGGATAACAGCACACAATTTATGGTACGGTTTATTTCCATTCATAATAGCGGCAGCTTGCACATTTACTTAGACAGTTTGAATACAAAACCCTATAAAGTAATACCTGTTTGGTCAACAACAAAGGGATGGGATTTTGCAACTGTTGCCATTGACCCAGTTCCGGGAAAACACAATTTGTATTTTAAATATGTGAACCCTGCAATAAAACCGGAACATGAGAATGGTATTTTAATAGAGTGGTTTCGTTTCAGCCAACCATTTCCGGGCAAAGGCAAACCTGGTTATATAGAAGTGAAGATTATGTTTGACAGCCTCATGTATTCAAAACCTGAAACCACACCGGTGATGATTGAGAATAATAATAGCATGTTTCGGTCCACACATGTTTTTGAAAGAGGTAACTGGATGGTGAAAGGTGAAGCCGTTACCCCCGGTGTACCACATGTGCTGAACCCGATGCAGCCCAATGCACCAAAGAACCGATTGGGATTAGCCATGTGGCTGACAGATAAAAAAAATCCTTTGGTAGCAAGAACAATGGTAAATCGTTTATGGGAGCAATTGTTTGGGTTTGGTCTTGCAGAGACATTGGAAGATATGGGCACACAGGGTATGGCGCCAACACATAAAGAACTGCTTGATTATTTATCATGGAAATTCATGAATGA
>JANOJO010000782.1:0-2066 GCA_031418795.1 Bacteroidota bacterium
GCTGGAACCGTTTAAAGATTTAGGAGCATCCACAGTTACTATTAGTAACACAGGTGGTACAGATCATCTTGCATTTGATGCTGTTGGTATTCCGGGTTTTCAGTTTATACAGGATGAAATAGAATATAATACAAGAACACATCATACCAATATGGATACTTATGATCACTTAGTGCCGGAAGATTTAAAACAGGCAGCAACCATTATTGCATCTTTTGTTTATCATACAGCACAAAGAGATCAGAAATTACCAAGAAAAGAAATGCCCAAGCCACCAACCGGGCAGGCAGCAAGGCCGTTTTGATTTTTTGTAAAACTATTTTTTTAATAAAGTGAGAAATTAATTTTTTCTCACTTTTTTTTGGAACTGATTCTTTTAAATATGATTAAAATGAAGAAGGAGAGGCGTAGCCTCGGTAAATTTTGTAACAACGGACTTTAGTCCGTTGAGAATTATGTAAGAAGGTTTGAGTGCCGTAGGCACGACACATAAGATTAATAAAGTACAATTCATTAATAAATCGTGCCTACGGCACTCACTCTTAGGATGATCTTTATCCAACGGGTTAAAACCCGTTGTTACAAAATGTTTCGAGCCTACGGCTCTTTCACTTCATTTACTCATATTATGTTGCAGTATTTAAAACAAGAATAACAAATCCAAATAAAATGGTGCTTGACTTAAATGGTCGTGCCGTAAAGAACCCGGATGATTTTATTAATATTTTTTATTTATTGTTTTTTGGGAGATAAAATTTCTTCCGGCTTTTCATAAATAAACCGCACCTGTGCATTTTTCTTTTCGGTAGATGCAAGATAAAGCTGGTATCGTTTCTTTCCGGCTGTTACAATCAGTAGCGCAGTGTTTGGAGGAATCTCTCCCTGGTTTTCTCCCACCATGGTTACTTCCTGTTCTGTATGTTCAAGATCCACTTTTATTTCTACAATTATTGGTTTTGCTGCCAGCCGCTGATGCGACACAATGGGTTTGTTATTTAATAAAACAGAAATCGTATCGCCATCCACCTGCGCATTATCATAAAAAGCAAGGATGATAATACCCGTATCTACTTTTATTTCTTTTATATGATCAAAATCTGATTCAGCCACTCTTGACAACGTAATTTTTCCCGGCGGGCAGGCAGCAAGACTATTCATGGTAACACCCCCCCAATCGCCAGTCAGTACTTCTTTTTGATCTTGCTTTTCAAAAACAAGATTATATTGTTTTATACAAGGGATGCAATCAGAAGGAACATGAAAAGTCAAAACTTTTTGCTCGCTGATGTTCAGCTTTTTTGTTTCGGAAGTATAGCTGCCGGTAAATTCTTCTTTTACATAATTGGTTACATCGGAATAATGGTATGATGCGCCGGTAATTTTATTTTTCCTTACCTGAATCTGCATTTCTATATTATATACCCTGAAACATCCGCCGGGCCCCTGCGTCAAAGTACCTCTCCAGATGCCTCCTATTTCCTGTGCTGATGAAATGCACATGAGCAATACTGTAAAAATAAAAAGTGAAGCTTTTTTCATGAAGCTGGAAAATTAGGCGAAAAGGAGGCTCGGTTAATAATAATTATGAGAACGGTTAAGGGTTACCGGGTTTTACATATTTAAACCGAACCATTGCATTCTTTTGTTCAGTAGAAGTAATTCTTACTTCATATCTTTTTTCTCCGGCAGTTACTATCATCAGCGAAGTATTGGGAGGAATACGGCCCAGGTTTTCTGCCACCATTGTCAGTTCCTGGTCTTCGCCATCTTCCATAGTAAAGTTTAGTGTAAGCGGACTAGCGGTCAATCTTTTATTGGATAGTACTATTTTTTTGTTCAGAAAAACTGATATGCTGTCATCATCAATTTCTCCATTATCATAAAGTTTCACTTTTACATCAGGGTCGGATACGATTATTGATTGGGCCAGTTTATTTTCTCTTGTTTTTAAAAGAGAGGGAATATTTATAACAGGCTTTGCCGGCAACTTAGTTATTTCAGGCGTTGCTTTTTTTACTGAATCTATTGTCGTCTTTACTGGTGGCGGAATTTTCTTTTTGGCAATG
>JANOJO010000783.1:0-1718 GCA_031418795.1 Bacteroidota bacterium
TGTGCAGTAAGTGAACAGTTGAAAACAAATAGAGCGCAAGCAATTAAACTAAGTTTTCGCATAGCAGGTAGTTTTAAAAATTTGATGGAAGATAAGAACAATAGTGATATTAAAAATGAACGAGCTTTTAGCAACGTGATAGACACCGGGATATGATAACCAGAACTTACTTACATTTACAAATGCTGGTTTTATTCCGTTGGAGTTAAGCAAAAAAAAAATTAATCTCGAGACTAAGTTTACACTAAAAACAGAATAAAAAAATTGTTAATGATATGAGCCCCGCTAAAAAATTATTCCCGGTCCTTATAACTCAAATGCTTCAGTTCTCACTTTTTTTAGCAGGTTGTAATACAAACTCTCCTCAATCTGATCAATTATCCGTATCTGAGAAAGAAAAAATAAAATCGGAAATTACTCAAAGGGTTGATAAGTACTATGAAGCTGTAAAAACAAACAATATTGACGAAATACTTAGTTTTTGGAGTGACTCGGATGAATTTATTCATGCAGGGGACGGCAGCATCTTTGGTGGGTATAAAGAATGGTCTAATTGGCTAAGAGAATGGACTAAACCCGATCGAAAATGGCTGTACTGGAATAATAGAGACATTCATGTGATTCCAATTGATAAGATTGCAGCTACCTATACAATGAATTTTGAGAATGCCTATATTGAAAAAGGTGACACTATGAAAGTCCGGGGTTCATGGACATTTGTTTTTAGAAAAGAATACAGCGGATGGAAAGTTATTGCGAGCAATGGAATGCATAAAGGGTTTGACTATTAGTTTATTCCTTAGTTGGTGTTCAAAAATAAAAAGCAAGTTGACTGCAATCGCTAAACACAAACAACGAAACTGATCATTCGCTTTCATCTTTTCATCATTTTTCATTTGCAAACTTTCCTCCCCATTCCTTTGATAATTTATTTTCCGCCAAACCGGCAGATAAACCCTGCTTTATTACCCATTTCGAAACCAGCCAGCCCGCCATTTCATTGTATATTTGCGATTCGTTTTTTTATGAGTAAAAAAGGAAAAGTATTAGTGGCAATGAGCGGCGGTATTGACAGTACCGTTACAGCCCTTATGCTCAATGAAGAAGGGTATGAAGTGGTAGGCATTACTATGAAAACATGGGACTATGCCGCTGCTGGTGGAAGTAAAAAAGAAACCGGCTGCTGCAATCTTGATTCGTTTAATGATGCAAGAATGGCGGCTGTGGAGCATGGCTTTCCTCATTATATTTTAGACATCCGCGAAGAGTTTGGTGATTTTGTTATTGAAAATTTTGTAGATGAATATATCGCTGGGCGTACGCCCAACCCCTGTGTGCTTTGCAACACACATATTAAATGGCGTGCATTATTGAAAAGGGCTGATGCATTGGATTGTGAATTTATTGCAACCGGTCATTATGCAAAAGTTCGCTTGCACGAAAACGGAAAATATGTAGTAAGCAAAGCTGTTGATGAAACTAAAGATCAGAGTTATGTGCTTTGGGGTTTGCAACAGGATTTGCTTTGCCGTACTATTTTACCTCTTGGCCCATATAGAAAAACACAGATAAGACAAATGGCATATGATTATGGTTATCCGGAACTGGCAAAGAAAAATGAGAGCTATGAAATTTGTTTTGTTCCCGATAATGATTACCGCGGTTTTTTAAAACGCCGTGTAGATGGATTGGAAGAAAGAGTGGCCGGTGGAAATTTT
>JANOJO010000784.1:0-21788 GCA_031418795.1 Bacteroidota bacterium
GCAAAAATTGTAAAGGACACACTTGCTGAGTTTGGCGCCAATCATCCCAATACAGTTTACTACGACCCCACTACCGATGCGTTGTTTGAACTTTTTCAAAAAGAGAAAGCAAAATATTTTGTAGCAGAAGTAAATTGGAAAATTGTTGGCGGCGGTGGCATTTATCCCACAGATGGATTAGGCAATGATACCTGTGAGTTAGTTAAAATGTATTTGCTGCCCGAAGCCCGGGGATTAGGTTTGGGTAAAACATTGATTGAAAAATGTATTGATGCGGCTAAAGAAAATGGATTTAAAAATATCTACCTTGAAACAATGCCGGAATTAAAGCATGCTTTAAATGTTTATGCAAAATTCGGTTTTGAGTATTTGAAAGGACCGATGGGTAACAGCGGGCATACCGGTTGCAGTTTGTGGATGATGAAGATTCTTTAGTTTTGAGTCAATAGTTCAGAGTCGTGAAAATTCCTAATTCTGAAACTGCCTACCGACAACCAGGCTCACGACTCTGAACTCACAACTCTGAACTCATAATTTCCACTTCATACACAGGACTAAACAAATAAACTTTCCCCGTCATTACTTCCACACATTTAAATCTTTTTCGCTGCTTCTCTCCCATTTTAAATATCCGTCCATCACTTAACCGAAACAAAGCATCCGCAGGAATTTCTTCTACAAGCCTGTAACCATTATTGTTTTTATCATATTTCCTCAATACCCGTATCAATCCATCTTCAGCACAACTACTGGCCGCAGGATTTTTTAATGAACGCAGCAATTCGTTTTCAATATCCGCTGGAAATATTTTATGTTCCAAAAATTGTTTCAACAGATTTCCATAAATATTTTTCCATTCTTTTCCATGTGCTGAAATTTTGTTTCCGAATTGTTCAAAGGTGAGCAGGTGGGCAATTTCATGTAAAAGAGTAATTAAAAATGCAAAGGGATTCAGATTGCCATTTACACTTATCCGGTGATTTTTTATTTGTGTGCTGTGCCGGTAATCTCCTAAAATGCTTTTGCGCTGCCGGGTAATTGTGAGATGTATTTTATAAAAATGCAGGTAATGAGCTACCGCTTCATAAGTGGCTGACGGTAAAAAATCATTTAACTGCTGAAGTGGCGCTTCTTTTTTAGCCATTTGTTTTATGCTTGCTTAGTTTCATCAGGGCAGATACTTCTATTACTGTGTAAACTATATATAAACCCATGCAGAAAAACAGTGCAGGTTTATTTACTTCTTTTTTCATTACCATTATATATACTAATGCAGCGCCGGCAATAATAAAAAATTTCGCAATAAAACTTCCGTAAACCATTCGAAAAAAAACATGGTTGTTTTTTGATTGCATCCCTTTTGCTCCCATCAAAAAAGATACAAGGCTGATGGCAAACAAAATAATATTTCCAACCACCAGCACATCCTGGTTAAAGCCCCAGTGTTCCAACTTTTTTTGCGCAGCGAAAAAAACAATATTTAAAAAAAGAAAAATAAGAATTGCGGGTCGGTAGTAGCGGAAGGCTTGCCTGTTCATGTAATTATTTTTTCGAAGTGTCTTTATAAATTTTGTAAAAAATAGCCGACAGCACAATCAATGGAGACAGCCATATCAGCAGGGGAAAAGTAAGATTTATCAGTTGGTCGGCTTTCATGCCGAGAAATACTGCCACACCAATAGCCACCAGCATGAATGTACCCATACCAGCGTATTTCATCAATTCATTCTTGTTATCATTTTGCGGCTGCGGCAAGTTCGTTGGTTGTCATGTCAACAATATTGGCGCCCATGTGGCACTGCCCGTTGAATGTTGCCGAAGGCTCTACTTGTAATTTACCAGCATATAAATTTCCATTCACCACACAGTCGCCGCGGAGTTGTAACAGTTCTTTGGCTCTGATATTGCCGGAAACTTTTCCAACAATGTCGGCATTATTACCAAAAATATCTCCCTCCACCACGCCACTGCTGCCAATTACAATTTTTGAGCTGCTGTTAATGTTGCCAATGATAGTGCCATCAATGCGCAGATCGGCATTACTGCTCATATCACCTTTCAGTGTAGTGCCGGCGCTGATTAAAGTAGTGCCGTTGCCACCATTTGTTTTTTCAATTACCATTTCTGTAGTTGGTTTTTTTGTGTTAAACATAAATTCAATATTTAATTGCCTATAATTTCTTCTTTTGGTACATCAATGACTGCCGTGTCCAATTTTGTTTCTGTATCACCCTGCAAAACTTTTCTTACAGATTCAAGATATTGTTCGTTGTAATAAACCTGTCTTTCTAACGAATCTGTTCTGTATTTTATTTCCTTGTTTTCCCTGGCTGATTTATAATCTGTATTGGAGCCGGGAATATAATATTTCAAAGGGGTGAAAACGATGAGGGCAACTGTAAGACCAACTAACAGTACAAATATTGTGCTCAACATTACATAAACACTCAGCCGTGAAAGTTTAAAAGTCACCACTTCCTCGTAAGTATCATCATTCATCACTACCAGGCGGTAGCGGTTTCTGAGGCGTTTTAATGTAGAACCGGCATCAATTTTCACACAAATATTTTTACAGAATATTAAAAATAGGAAAAGAGTGGCTTAACCTAATATTTTACTGCAAAAATCTGCCTATTTTTGAAATAAATTATCTGATTTTCAGTTATTAAGACCTTAGATTGAGCTTCATGCAACTGAACCGAAATACTTTATCCCCGGCAATTTTTATCATCCTTTGTTTTACCGCATTGCCCGGCTATGCACAGCTTGGATTTTCTTTTGATATAAAAAAGCCCCAGCAATATGATGACCGGGTTTTAGGATCAGAAAAATCGGAGGGTAAAAAATTTACACTGCCCCGCCGTTTTACGCAAAACACCTTTACCCATTACAATTATTTTTTCAATGCCAATAACAAACTGAATGAAGTAATTGAACTTGCAAAAACACTGCACACAGATGATTATGCTGAGCTGCTTAGTTTTTACAATTACAGTTTAGATAACACCGCACAAAACAAAGTGCAGTTAGATTCTATTATTTACAAAACAAATACGGGCATTGTATTGCACGACCTGCGAAATGACTGGGTTGATAATTTATACTTACTCACCGGCGCTGCTTTTTATTTAAGAAAACAGTTTGATTCAGCCTATCTCACTTTCCAGTTTATCAATTATGCTTTTGCCGAAAAAGAAAAAGATGGCTACTACAAAAATATTGGCAGCAACTTAGATGGCAACAATGCTTTTTCTATTTCTACAAAAGAAAAAAACAGTTTGCCAAAACGTGTATTTGCAAAACCACCAAGCCGCAACGAAGCATTTATCTGGCTGATAAGAACATTGATAGCACAGGAAGAATATGCAGAATCTGCAAGCCTTATCGTTACCCTTAAAAATGATCCTGTATTTCCAAAACGATTGAAAAATGATTTGGAAGAAGTACAAGCTTTATGGTTTTATAACAATAACAATTACGACAGCGCTGCACTGCACCTGAGTAATGCACTTGAAAATGCACCAACAAAATCAGAAAGGTCAAGATGGGAATTTCTTACTGCACAACTTTATGAACTGAGTGGCAAACCGGCGATGGCAAAATCTTTTTATGAAAAAGTAATCAGCCATACCACTGATCCGGTGATGGAAATTTATGCCCGGCTCCGTTCCATCAGGATGAATAAAGAAGGTGGCGAAAATTTTATTGAAAAAAATATTGCCGAACTTTTGAAAATGGCAAAACGGGATAAATACACGAATTACCGTGATGTTATTTATTTTACCGTAGCCCAAATGGAATTAGAAAGAGGAAATTTATCTGCTGCGCAAAATTATCTTGCCAAAAGCGCAGAGTTTAATACCAGCAATACCAACCTGAAAAATAAAGCCTGGCTGCAACTGGCAGATATTGCAATAAAAGAAAAAGATTACAAAACCGTAAGCAACTGTTACGATAGTTTGGAATACAACGATCCACTGCTGAAAGATGTGGAAACACTAAGAACTAATAAAGAATTATTTGGAAAAATTGCCACGCATATAGAAATAATAGAAAGGCAGGACAGCCTGCAAAAAATTGCCGCTATGCCCGAAGATGCGAGGAAAGATTTTGTAAAAAAACTTATCCGCCAGATTAGAAAAGAACAGGGGCTGAAAGAAGAACCTTCATCCTTAATTCTAATTGGAAATACAAATCAACCTGCGCAGCCAGATTTATTCAATACCTCTCCTGCAAAAGGTGAATGGTATTTTTATAACGCAGCGCTTCGTATAAAAGGTCAGCAGGAATTTAAAAGCAAATGGGGCAACCGTGTCAATGCTGATAACTGGCGTAGGGTGGCATCCATTGGTATTGCACAAAAAAATAAATCTCTTACAGCGGTTGATAAAATAGATAAAACAAGTGCTGCCACTGCCCAAACAGGTGAACTAACTTACGAATCGCTGTACGATAAACTGCCGCTTACTGAAGAGTTGATGAAAATTTCAAATGACTCCGTAAGCGTCGCCTTATTTATACTGGGAAAATCTTTAGCAGAAGAAGTGGAAGACTGTCCGTCATCAGTACTGACATTGGAATCATTAAGAAAAAGATTTCCGCAGTACGAAAAAATGGCTGAAGTATTGTTTACACTTTTTTACTGCTACAATAAAAACGGAGAAAAAGAAAAAGCGGCTGCCATTAAAAAACTGATGGAAGAAAAATTTGCAGGCAATCCTTTAACTACCATCGTGTCCACCGGCAAAAATCCGGCTGATATAGTAAATAACCCTGAGGCCACCAAAACTTACGAAAATATTTACAACCTTTTCATAGAAGGAAGTTTTGCTGAAGCCATAGCAGAAAAAACAAAGGCCGATGTTCAATACGGCTCACATTACTGGACGCCACAGTTGCTTTATATAGAATCTGTTTATTATATCAAACAAAAACAAGACGACAAGGCAACAGAATCTCTTGGAAAAATTGTTCAAACTTTTCCCGGTACACCGATGGCTGAAAAAGCAACCAGGCTTATAGATGTACTGAGCCGCAGAAAAGAAATTGAAGACGAACTTACCAATCTGAATGTAGTAAGGCCGGTGGAAATAAAACCTGTAACAACAGAAAATGTTGTAGCAATCATTCCTGCAAAAACAGATTCGCTTTTACAAAAACCAAAACAACCCGCTGTGCAACCGGTGATCACCAACCCTGTTGTGATAAAAAAAGACAGCATTCTGAGCAAGCCTGCTGTAACGGCATTTGAATTTAAAGCTGCGGATAAATATTCTGTCATGGTAATGCTGCATAAAACCGATCCGGTTTGGGCCAATGAAGCAAAAAATGCTTTTAATATTTATAACCGGGGAAAATATTTTAACCGCCAATTTGAATTAAGTGTTTCCCCCATCAATGATGAAACAAGAGCTTTGCTGATTGGCAGTTTTGAAAATGCACAGGCGGCATTGGATTATATGCTGACAGCGAAAGCAGTCAGCTCCTCACAGATTATTCCCTGGTTAACGGCTGACAGGTATAGCTTCACCATCATATCTGCCGGTAATTTTGAAATTCTGAAATCTGTGAAAGATGTAAATATGTACAAACAATTCATGGAAAAAAATCTGCCGGGTAAATTTTAGCCTCACCCCGGCCCTCTCCATAAATGGAGAGGGAGGTTTTGGGAAAAAATTAATTGCATAAAAACACATTCTGGAAAATCCTTTCTCTAATTTCGGATATTACTTCAAACTTCAAACTTTTTCATCATGAGACGCTCCGTTCGCATTTTCTGGCGGTTGTTTATTGTGTCATTCATTGGCTTTGTGTTGCTGGTGCTTTGTGCAAGCTATGGCGTATTTGGCCCCATGCCATCTTTAAAAAAATTAGAAAACCCAAGCATACTGCAGGCTACTGAACTATTTGCCGATGATGGCACTCTGATGGGAAAATATTACTTAGAAAGAGGTAACAGGAGTAATGTGGCTTACAAAGACATTTCAAAATATGTGGTGGATGCATTAGTGGCAACTGAAGATGAACGCTTTCATGAACACTCAGGTATTGATTTCAAATCTACCCTTCGTGCCGTTGTTTTGCTTGGCAAAGAAGGTGGCGGCAGCACAATTACTCAACAATTGGCAAAAGCATTACTGGATCATGAATCCAAAAAAGACAAGGCAATTAGAGTAATACAGAAACTGAAAGAATGGATAATCGCCGTAAAGCTTGAAAGAAATTTTACCAAAGAAGAAATCATTGCACTTTATCTTAATGCAGTGCCTTATGGCAATAATATTTACGGCATCCGCAATGCCAGCCTTACATTTTTTCAAAAAGAACCAGACAGGCTGAAAGTGGAAGAAGCCGCCATGCTGGTGGGTATGCTGAAGGGCAATACACTCTACAACCCTATCCGCAATGCAAAGGCATCGCTTGACAGAAGAAACGTGGTGCTGAATCAAATGGTAAAAAATAATAAGCTGGGCGATGCAGAAGCTGCAAAACTAAAAGTGCAGCCCATCATACTTAATTACAAAAGACAGGATGAAAACACAGGCTATGCGCCTTACTTCAGGGAAATATTAAGAGAAGAAATAAAAACAATTTTAAAAGATATAAAAAAACCTGATGGTGACAGTTATGATATATACGATGATGGTTTAAAAATTTACACAACCATCAATCCGCGGATGCAGGAATATGCCGAAGAAGCTATTGCTGAATGGATGCCAACGATGCAAAAATATTTAAATGCCACCGGAAATATTAAAAACGGAACTGTGTGGAAAGAATTTGAAAAAGTACTGGAAGCTGCCATGAAACAAAGTGATCGCTGGAGCAATATGAAAGATGAAGGTTACACTGATGAAGAAATAAAACGATCTTTCAAAATAAAAGTGCCCATGAAAGTATTTGCATGGAATGCACGAAGGGAAAAAGATACGGTAATGACGCCCTGGGATTCTATTAAATATCACAAGCAGGTGATGCAGGCATCTTTTATGGCAATGGACCCCGTAACCGGCGAAGTAAAAGCCTGGGTGGGCGGTGTAAGTTTCAAAACATTTAAATACGACCATGTGAACCTGAGAACAAAAAGACAGGTGGGTTCTGCCATCAAACCTTTTTTATATGCACAGGCAATTGATGAACGTGGTTTTACTCCACAAACTGAAGTATTAGATCAGCAACAGGATTTTGGCAATAGCCGTTTAGTGCCTGCCACTGGTAGAACATGCAGTGGCAATCCGATGACGATGGCTTCAGCATTAGCCTGGTCAAAAAACTGTGCAAGTGCATATATAATGAAACAAGTAGGTGCAGAACCTTTTGCTGAATTTGTAAATAGAATTGGCATTCCAACCAATATTGGCCCGCATCCATCCAATGCATTGGGTGCATGTGATCTTTCTTTGTATGAAATGATGTGGGGCTATACCATATTTGCAGGCCGAGGTTTTTCTACCCGGCCCTGGTATATCAGCCGCATTGAAGATCGCAATGGAAATATTATTAAAAGATTTGACTATAGTGTAAACCGCAAAGAAGCGCTGAATGAAAACACAGCTTATACTATGGTACGCATGATGCAGGGAACAGTTGACAGGGGAACAGCTGCAGGATTAAGAGGGAGATTAGGCGCAGCAGAAATGGGTGGCAAAACCGGAACGACTAATGACAACAGCGATGCGTGGTTTATGGGGTATGTGCCACAGTTACTCGCCGGTGTGTGGGTGGGTTGTGATGATCGTTTTGTAAGATTAAATAAAAATGATGGCCGTGGTTATGGCGGCGCTGCCGCACTTCCAATA
This sequence comes from Bacteroidota bacterium, assembly GCA_031418795.1. Classification (GTDB taxonomy): domain Bacteria; phylum Bacteroidota; class Bacteroidia; order Chitinophagales; family Chitinophagaceae; genus VBAS01. The sequence continues at coordinate 7,800 of JANOJO010000784.1, forward strand.
TGGGAACGGTTTTACAGAAAAGTATATGCAGATAAAAAATTAGGAATTGAAAAAGATTCTAAATTTTCAAAACCGGCAGATGTGGATTTGGAAATTAACAGCGCCGACCCGATGGATTTGATTGATGCAATGCCACCGCCTGCTGCCGAAGGTGAAGACCAGGGAGTGGGCAGAGAATCAGATTTTGAAATAATAAAAACACATGAATACATCGGGCCGGAAAGTAAACCGGTAGTGGAAGAAAATAAAAAACAAGTGCCGAAAAAAGATTCGGCTAATAAAAAAGATGGCGATTCACCAAAAATAGGCGACCCGCAATCTGCAAATACAGAAGAAAAAAAGAAAACACTATTGCAGAAAATATTTGGAAAGAAAGAGAAGAAGAAAAATTAATTTACTATTGAAGCACCGCATTACCAAACAATACAGAAAAATTTTTTCACCAGATTAATACACGGTTATTAGCTGTATAGTTTATTGAAGCATTAAGTTCATAATAAAAATTTCGACTAACTTTTTATTAAAGAGCATCACTGCAATAGATATCAACAAATAATTGTTTATCCAGCCTGTTATTTTTTACATCCACTGCCCGCCACCAAAGTAAACGCCGAATTGTTTGCACCAGATAATTACAAATTTGTATGTTATAAAGCTGGGGTTGCCACTAATATTATAAACTTGGTTGCCGGTGGTTGATTTAAGCAGCCCAAGGTCAATAAATGTAGCCGCATTTGCAGCAGTTGCTAAATACACATGCAGGTCAGGTCCATTGGTGGTGGAAAAATTATACAGATAAAGCTTCAGGCTCCCATTGTCATAAAATATCTGCGCATTCCCATTGGCTTTATCGACTGGAACGCTGCCTTCTATAATATTAGCTGTTGCGATAACATTACCAGTTGGTCTGCCATCAGTAGCTATAGTAGTTGGTGTATTGTTTTGCTTTTTGCAGGCAAAACAAACAATTATCATCAATCCCAGAGTAAGTATCTTTTTCATAACGTTTATTTTAATAGCATATCTATTGGTTCATTATTTTCAATGAATTTATTTTGTTCTTAAAAAGACAATTGATATTGTACTGATGATACAAAACTCCTTGTCAAACCATCAGGTCTTACATCTCTTACTATCAATGGACTCCCAACACTAAATTCTATAGCGCTGAGTTTTGTGATTTGATAATTCAAAAAAGCATTCACATTTACTGTTAATCCTTTTGAACCATGGATGATCTGTTTCCCATTGAGATTTGTAAATTCATCATCCCCTAAATGACAGATAGGTAAAAGGCCAGGCGTAAATATTAACTTACTGGTAAGCTGAATAGGGTATGAAACTCTGAGCAGAAGGTCTCCCTTTCTTACATAATTGTTTGTTGATTGAAATTTTCTTAACGGTGAGCTGACAGGATAATTCTCTGCCAAAAAATTATTATTGTTTTGACCAAGTGGCTGTTGCCATCCTAAATTAAATTTCCATTTTTTATAGTTATATCCAACACCCGCTAATAAATCAAATGTGCCCAAACTGCTTTGATAATCCATTGGTAGGGGAAGCCCATTTTTTTGTCTGTCAGCATTACTTAGGGGGACTTTAGTGCCAAGAACAAGGTGCAATTGTTTTGTTGCTTTGTAATTCAGGTTTAGAAAAATGTCGGAAAAGCCAGCAGTGTTTATATCATTTCCAGTCTGTGAAATCAATCCTATTTTAGTATCAATGCTTAATGCGTTATTGATGTGCCTGCTATATTCAAGTACAGCCCCAAAAACAGTTATATCATAATCTGCGCTTCCACCTGATATACCAACCCTGAACTGATTTTTTGGATTGCCCGACTGTTCAAAATCTCCTGATGGTTTAAAGCTCTTAATAGTACAAAGCCCGGCGTCACTACAGCCTTGAGATATAACACTGCTTCCATAAGAGAAAAGAACTGAGATAAAAAAAATTCTTTTCATACATATTATTTTATAAAATCAAGCGGTTGCATTTCTACAACCGCTTGAACTGGTTTTCAGGCAGAGCAATTTATTTTTTAGTAACAGCAGTGCCTGTTGGAAAACTTGCAGGATTAAGGTTCATACCGTAAGTGAAATGTTGCATGGCAGGATTAGGTATCATTCTTACCAGTGGTTTTAGAAGAAATGGCGCAGGGCTGTTATCAGGATATGGCTCCACTGTAATTACAACTATTCCACCAGAAAGATTCGTTGGGAAACTTAAACCCGCTGGTGCATTCATTATAAAATCTTCACCAGGGAACGGAGGACCTGGCAATGGACCGCTGAAAGGTGCAGCAGCATCCGCCATTGTTCCATTCATAAAAGTTCCGGTAGTAACCGGTTGCCCACTTATTACAGCCCATCCTTCATATCTCCATCCGGTTGGCAGTGCAGGTAAAATTAAGCCAGGCGCAGGCGATGCGCCGCTTGCATTGATGAACCAGATGCCACTCAACTCATCCATAGTGGATGATGTAGTGGGTGTGGCTAATAAAAAATGACCGGTCGCCATACTGAAATTTGTATTGAGTGCAGCAGGATGACCAATTGATAATGTTGCAGTCGTTTCATTAAAATTTCCAGCTAATAAATGCTGAGGACTCGGTGCAGGTGAATTATCAGGATAAGGTTCTACAGTAAGCACAAACATTGCTGCATCCTTTAGTTTGCCTTCAGTTGCAGGTACTTCAAAAACTGTTTGAGACATTTGCCCGGAATTATTAACTGTAAAAATTCCTGTGGTTACAGGTGTACCATCAATCACAACCCAGCCTTCATACCGTGCATTTGGTCCTAAATTTTCTAAACCGGAAATATTCAGCTCCAGTTCATCATTTTTTAATTTGCCTGATTGTGATGCACTTGTTGCAAATTCTTCAGCGACTGGCAGAGATTGAATATCTTTTTGACAAGCTGCCAATAACAGGACAGGCAATACTATCCCAACAGCTTTTTTAAGTTGCAGTTTCATGGTTTTATTTTTTGTTTTGTTTACCCCTGGAAAATACCAGCAGGTTGCTCAATCGTGCAACTGAAAAACTAAACGGAAGTGCACTATTCCGGAAAGAAATTGTCAACTGCACGACAATGAAATAATACTTACACAAATAGCCGTCGGAAAGTTTTAATAAATAAATATTTTTTTTCTCAAGCATTCTTGTTTTAATTTCTAATATTTGTATTCCAAACAAATTACTTGGCTGATACATCCATTTATACAGAATCTGCTCTGATAGTTGCCCTTAAAAAAAAGGACAATGCGGCATTCCGTCATTTATATCTTTACTACAGGGGATCATTGTTTAATATCATAAACCAGATAGTATCCGATACTGAAACTGCCAATGATGTATTACAGGAAGCTTTTGTTACTGTTTGGAAAAATATAGACAAGTATGATCCTGCAAAAGGAAGATTATTTACCTGGCTGCTGAACCTGACCAGAAACTGTGCAATTAACAAAACCCGTTCAAAAAATTATAAAAATTTTTTGAAAAACGAAGACATCAGTAATTACGTTAATAGTATAGAAAAAAACAAAAGCACGGAACAAAACATAAACCAGATAGGATTGAGAAAAGAAGTAAGCAAATTGAAAGAGGATTTAAAACAGGTACTGGAGATGGCCTATTTTCATGGCTGTACACAGGAAGAAATTTCAAAATCATTAAATATACCTTTGGGTACAGTAAAAACAAGATTGAGAACAGGTATTATTGAATTAAGAAAACAATTCTGATAAATGAATATTCAGGAATACATATCATCAGGCATTATTGAGTTGTATGTAATGGGGGTTTGCTCCAGCGAAGAAAAACATGAATTGGAAGCATTGCGACAGCAATATCCTGAACTGAATAAAGCCATCATTGATTTTGAAATTGAACTGGAAGAAAAAATGCTCCGGAACAGTACTATCCCAAATGCAGCAACGGATGAAAAAATTTTAAAGAATTTTGAATCGCTGCAAACTCCTGTAATAGAAATTGACAGTAAAAGCAAAGTGAAAAAAATAAACTGGCTGAAACCTTTTGCTGCAGCAGCAATTTTATTGCTTGCCCTATGCAGTTATTTTATTTACTCATTGATAAATACGAATAAAAAACTGGAACAGGAACTTGCAACAACAAAAAATTTACCTGCCACACTCCCCGAAACTGATTATAAAATAATGCTTGACCCCCAAATAACACCGGTGGCTATGTATGGAGTGGGTACACATGCCATCTGCCGTTGCACTATGTTTTGGGATAAAAAAACCGGCAAGATTTATATGATCATTCATCATTTACCAAGATCATCTGATGCAAAAGATTATCAATTGTGGGCCATGGTGGATAATAAACCTGTAAGCGTTGGTATAGTTCAGGATGAAATAAGAGGAAGATTTATTGAAATGCAAAATGTACCCGCCGGCACTGCATCATTTATTGTTACACTTGAAAAAGCAGGTGGCAATACCACCCCTACTGTTGCAGAAACTTATTTAGCAGGCAGAATATAAAAATCCCCCCGCTTAATCCGGAGGGATTGTAAATTTCATAAGTTTAATATTTTACTTGTTGGGTCTTCCGCCACCACCGCCTGGCCCTCTTCCGCCACCACGCATAGTTGGTTCTATCTGCTCTTTCCAGATTTTATAATTTTCCTCACCCATTACTTCTTTTAATTTTACATCTCTTGCATCATTCAGTGGTTGCATTTTTTCACGCATCGCCTGAAAATCGGGCTGGCCACCGCCGCTTGACATTTCGGCTCTCAATTTATCCTGTTCTTTGTAAGTATTTAAAAAAATGGCATCCACCTGGGCCAGTTTCACTGCATCCAGTTTAAAGGCACTGTCTATTTTAAAATGAACAGTCTTTAGTCTTTCCTCAGGTGTACGTTGTTGAAAACCTCCCCCCTGTGCCATCACAGATATGCTGCCGGTTGCTACTAAAAACATTGTAATAAGAATTGTTTTTTTCATTTGTATGTTGTTTTAAAAATTTACTTTTTATCTATACCTGGCCCCGGACCACGACGACCGCCACCGCCAGACATTCTCTTTGTAATGTTTACCAAAAACGAATCCATCTTTGGCTTTTGTTCTTCGGTGCAAATATTTTTTAATGACCAGAAGTACCGTAGCATTTTTGTATCAATAGACTCTTGTTTATTACTGATGGCTGAAGAATAATTACTGATTACAGAGTCAGAAACATCCGGCTGGCTTACTAATTTGAAAAAATTTTCTTTAGCAGATTTCAATTCTTCAAACAAAGGGCCCATTGATTCAAAATGCTTTGTTCTGATAGTATCATATGTAGCCAATTGTTGTTTGCTGAATCCTACTTCTTTCTCTAATTTTTCCATTACCATTTCCTTCATTGATCTGTGCCGAGGTTTATGCTTTTTCCAAACATGGAAATATAACACCCCGATATTGGTAACAATTAAAGCTGCAATAATCAGCAGCAACATTTTATTATTTCTGAAATATGTCATTCGTTGGGAGTGTTTTCGTAATCGTAATTTGTAGTTGAAGCAAGGCTATATTCCTCATCTAAATCTGTTGTGGCAAAACTTTCATTTTCCGTATTTGAATTATCTATTGGCGGGCTAAACAAAGTCCATCCGTTAATCGCCATTATAATAATCAATGCAGCAAAAGCCACTGCAGGTTTGCTGATGAAAGAAATAAGATTTTCCCATCCACTCTGTTTTTGCATTCTTGCTTTGATGCGGGTAAACAAAAACGGATTGGCTTCTGCCCTTTTGATGCCATCAAGGCATTGAAGGGTATTCTCTACTTCATGCTGTATGTTTTCTTTATTTATCATACTTGTTTCATTTGACGGTATAAGTTTATCATTCCTGTTGCTTTATTTAATGATGCCGATAAAAATCTTCCAATTGTTTTCTCAAATTTCCATTTGCCCGGCTCAAAAGAGACTCCACTGCCGATACTGTTGTTTTCAACACTTCGCTTATTTCCCTGTAGCTTAACCCCTCAAGTTTATTCAACGAATAGGCCGCCTTTTGATTTTCCGGTAAACTACTGATAGCTTTAAACAACACTTTGGCTCTTTCTTTATTTTCAAGTTTTACACCCGGATGATGAAAGTCCGGTATCTGATTGCTTTCATTATTTTCATCGCCTGCCAGGGAAAAAAGAAATCCAAATCTTTTTTTTCTTTTTTTGCTGCGCAAATGATCCAGCGAAGTTGTGGTTGCAATTCTGTACAACCAGGTGCTGAATTTTGATTCGCCTTTAAAAGAACTTATGTTTTCAAACACTTTTATAAAAACATCCTGCGTTATATCTTCTGCCTCCGTTTCATTCTGCACAATGCCCAGCGATGTGTTATAAACCAAATCCTTCCATTGTTCTACAATCGTTTTAAAAGCCGCTTCATCACCGCTCTTCAGTTGCTCTATTAATTCCATTTCTGTCGTCAAAGCAATTCATTGGTTATTTCAGTTTTCAAGTTATGCAAAAATTAATTCCTTCTGAACTCATCCATCCTGTTTTGATTAAAATTCTGTTGTCTTACCGGAGCCTTTCCAAAATTTTTCAGGTTGTAAGTAAACGTGAGCATAAAATACTGCTGCACCACTTTTGTATTTACATCTTCCAGATAAATTTCAGATACTGTACGGGCAATGCTCTGGTTCTGTTTCAGCAAATCAAATACTGAGAACCTGATTTCTCCCTCTTGTTTTTTAAATAATTTTTTTGCAACTGCCATACTCCAGAGCCAGTAATTTTGATTAAACCCATCACTTAACCCTTTATACGATTGATTGGATATATCATTATTAAGCAACCAGCCTTTTTTGGAAAGTAAATTCAGTTTCAATCCGGCGTTAGACATAAAGTAATTATTGTCAAGATCCGGCTGTAAACTGTTTTTTGCCTTATTGAAATTAGCATTGTAAGAAACCGTGAAGTCAACATACTGGCTGATATTACTTGCAAAAACAACACCTGTGTTGAAATTCAAAGACCTGGTTAAACTATGAACATTATCACTTAAACCCGGCGTACGGTTATAAACAAACCCTGCATTCAGGTTCATATTTGTTTTAATAAACTTTAATGGTTGAGCATAAGTAACAAATGTATTCAGGCTCCACTGACCATCTAAGTTAACCGGCTTGGAAAGATGTGATCCTCTGTAAAGTGTAACTGAAGGGCTAAGCACTGAATCTTTCTGCGCAGTAAAATCAGCACTGGCTACATAGTTGCTGGCTGCCGAACCAAAGAAATTTACAAATAAACTATTGCCCTTTACTGTATTAGTGTATTGATAGCGGCCACCGAGCTGGTGCCTGTATTGCTGTACCAGATCAGGATTACCGGTTGAAAGAAATAAAGGATTCTGATCATTAATAACATCCTGTAATTGTGTAACAGAAGGTGCATTGGTATTTGCCCTGTAAAATAATCTTAAGTTTTCTTTCTTTGAAAGGGGCAGATTGATCTGAACATTCGGCAAAAGATTGGTAAACGTTCTCCTCACTTTTGCAGCATAAGGAAACACCTGGTTGCTTACCAACGCCGCTGACTGAATATCCAACCCAAAGGAAACTTGTTTATTTCTTTCTCCTTTACGGTAATTAATTCCTCCCCGATGCGTCAAATAAGTATTATCAAATACATTAGAAAGACTGGTATCAAACTCAGTGTATTTCCCGGATACATCATTCAAAAAATAAGTTTGCTTATCTGATTTATTGGAAGTATAAGATGGATTGTAACGAAACTCTACGATAGCGCCTTTTTTACCAACCGGCTCGGTATAATTAATATTGGAAGAAAGTTGATACCCGTTAGAAAGCTGGTCATTAAACTGACGGCTGGTGTCACCAAACTCAGTTGCACCCTTATAATACACACTATAAGCATCCCTGAATGTTTCGCCATCCTGGTTATTAATGCCGGTATTCAGATTGACTGAAAAAGTTCTTCCACGTTTGCTAAATGTATGGCGGTATAAAATACTATTATTAAAATTGTAAGCATTTCTTTTCGATTGGGTTGCATTGATAGTACGGCTTTTATTTCTTGTGTTTGTATAATCAAGCCCTGTATAAAAATTAAGGCCGTCCACATCACTTGCAGATTCAAAAGACTGGATATTTAAAGATGGAGTGATCAGTATTGAATTGAATGAATCTATTTTCCAATCGAACCTGAAATTAGCCCGGTGATTAAAATTGTTATTGGAAGAAATATTTTTTTGATTGTAAAATTCAATTGAATCGCCTTTTGGAAAATATTCCCTGCTTAATATTTCACTGTTCACCGTTTTCCTGTTATTGAAAAAATAACTGCCGCTCACATCCATTTTTTTTCCCCACTTATCATTATAGTTTATACCGATTGAATTTGTTTTACTTACTCCAGGTTGCTGGCCTATTAAAAAACCACCTCCACCAAAATTTCCACCACCACCAAATCCACCGCCACCGCCACCAAATCCTCCACCACCGCCACCTTGCCGGCCACCGCCACCCTGTTGTCTCATTCCACCACCACCGCCTCCGCCGCTACTACCTGTTGCACCAAGCAAATCCATTTCAGCAAAATTTTGCTGATTCACGTCATTGGTTAATGCAACTACGGACAGTCGTTTATTATTTTTAAAATAACTCATATTGCCGCCGGCGAGATAATGATTATCGGTGCCATAGCCTGCAAACACACGGCCAAAATTGCCATTCCGCATATTTACTTTGGTAACAATATTGATTGACTTTGCAGCGCTGCCATCATCTACTCCTGTAAACTGTGCCTGGTCGCTCATCCTATCAAACACCTGAATTTTATCCACAATCTCAGCAGGCAGATTTCGAAGAGTAGCCGCAGCATCATCGCCAAAAAAATCGCGGCCATCAACAGTTACCTTTCTTACCTGTTCGCCACCTACTTTTACCTGGCCGTTTTCTACTGTAATGCCCGGCGCTTTTTTTATCAGGTCTTCTGTGTTAGCATCTGGATTTACTTTTAGCTGACTGGCGTTTATTTCTACCGTATCTGCTTTTTGTCTTGTTACAGGCGGTGTGTTTACCACTGTTACCCCTGTCAATATTTTTGCTTCTCTGATTAATAAAATATCATCTAATTTTTTAGAAACGTTATCCCAAACAATATCTTTTTTAAATACTTCGTAACTCAAAAAAGAAACTTCCAGTTTGTACTTACCCGGATTAATATTTTTAAATTCAAAAGCGCCGGATTTATCTGTCAAAACCGAGGTTGAATCTTTTTCAAATAGAATTTTCACAGTAGCCCCTGCAAGAGGTTGTTTATTTTCGGCATCTTTCAATATGCCGCTAAGTACAGGTGTTTGTGAAAAAGAGGTAAGGGTAAAAAACAGGATTAAGGCAGTTAAAAGTTTGAGTTTCAGCATAAATTTTTTATTACAAAAGTTAGACGCTTCTGCAAAGGCAAACCTTCGTAAAAACAATTTATGCCAGATAAGTGGCGATATTTTTTTTGAATGTCTGAAAAAATCAGATTTTTAAGGAATAAATCAAACCTCATGTCTCACCACCCGCATGTTTTTTACCTGGTGCCACCAAAAGAATGGAGGCACTTTCCGATGGAGTAATTGCTATTGCTTGTACACTGCTTGTACTGGAAATAAAAATACCTCATTTTCCTCATGGCATATCAAGGGCAGAACAATGGGAAGAGTTTAAAGAAGTAATACCATCTTTCATAGGTTTCGTTTTTAGTTTTCTCAATATTCTTATTTTTTGGGTAAATCATGATGCAATCAACAAAGTGATTGTACGGTTTGATACTTTAACAACATACCTGAATATTATCTTTCTTCTCTTAATTAGTCTTATTCCGTTTACCACAGGATTTCTTGTTGAAAATTCTGATTCGCTTATAGCCGTTAGTTGCTATGGTCTTGTACTTTTCTTTTGCTCATTGGTGGCTGTCATCATGTATCATCATCTTGCATTCAAAAGCAATTTATTTATGCCTGCCGTTACCATGAAATCAAGAAAAAAAATATGGCGCCAGGTAGTTATGGGGCCTGTATTTTTTGCACTGGCAATAGCCGGCGGATTAATAACCGTGTATATCCCGATTATTATTTATATAATAACGCCCCTGAGTTTTATGTTTATGCCACCGATGGATTTTGATACGGCAGAAGAAGAAATAGAAAAAGCTAAACATGGTTCGTAAAAGAAATAAAACTGTTGCTGCATTATTTTTCCCAAACAATAATTTGCTTTTCATCAAACCAGGCTGGATATTTTGGCAAATGCAACCGTTCAATCTCATTGCGTTTCACTTTTAGTGTGGGTGTGATTAAGCCGTTTGCAATCGTCCAGCTTTCTTTCATGATTATAATTTTTTCAATCATTTCAAATTTTTCAAGAGAAGAATTTATACTATTTCGTAAACCGGTAAATGCCTGAACAATTTCTTCCTTCGTTCTTTTTTTACCCGCATCGGAAAGTGTAACCAATGCCATGGGCTGTGGCACACCGGTGCCTACCACACATACCTGTTCCATATCTGCATTGGCAAGCAATTGCAATTCTATTGGTGCAGGCGAAATATATTTTCCTTTATCGGTTTTAAAAATATCTTTTACCCTGCCAGTAATTAACAGGTAACCATCTTTATCATACTCACCGATATCACCGGTTTTCAAAAAACCTTCTTCATCAAAAGTTTCGGCAGTCATCTCAGGTTCTTTGTAATAACCTTTCATATCGCCGGCGCATTTTTTTCTTATCTCGCCATCATCAGAAATTTTTACCAAAACCCCTGACAGAGCTTTGCCAACCGTTCCATACCTGTTTGCCTGCGGACTGCAATAATGCGAATAGACGCAATCTTCCGTCATTCCATAAGCCTGGCAAATTGAAATACCGAGTTTATCAAACCAATGCATTAGATCAACTGAAAGCGGAGCTGCTGCACTATAAATATGCGAGGCATTTGAAAGCCCAAGATTTTTTCTAACCTTTTTTTTAATCATCCCGCTTACAAAAGGAATTGATAAAAGAAGACTTAGTTTTTTTTGTGGAAGTTTCTGTAGAATTTTTTCTTTGAATTTTGCCCAGATACGAGGCACTGCAAAAAATAAATTGGGTTGCGTATCTGCCAGGTTTTTTGCAAAATTTTCTAATGACTCAGCAAAAGAAATTTTTCCACCGGTATATAGAGCATTTATTTCAACACCTATTCTTTCTGCAATATGGCTTAGTGGCAGATAGGAAAATAAAACGGGACCAGGCGGAAGTGCAAGATCATTTATCGCTGCGTTTATAACAGAATCAAAAGCACCAACACTGTGCATGACCCCTTTGCTTTTTCCAGTGGTACCAGATGTATAAATGATGGTAAGAATATCCTCCGGCTGCCAGTTATACATTCCCTGCAAAGGAGTTTGTTGTGCAATAAAATTTTCTAAAGTATAATCTGAATTTATTCCATACCGCTCCATACTTATTTTTATAACATCGGCAGGTATGCCATCTTTCTGTGCACTGTAATCATCCAGCTTGCCAATAATAATTGCTTTTGTATCGCTGTGTACAAGTATGGGTTGAATTGAAAGCGCTGTAAGCGTTGGATAAATTGGGATAGAAATATATCCCGCCATCATGATTGCCAGGTCACATATAATCCATTCAGCACAGTTTTTTGAAAGCAAAGCAATATGACTCTTATCAGGAAGATTTAATGACTTCAGACCATTTGCAATTTTTCGTATTTCAACTCCGGCTTCTGTCCATGTCCATTTTTGCCATATTCCATTTACAGGTTGGCGAAGAAATAATTCATTCGGAATTTCTTTTTCCCATTGTAAAAATTGTGCAAGTGGTGAGGAAGGAGTCATATAGCAATTTTAAAGTTCTAATCTAATGATTATTCTGACATAAACAAGATGAATCTCTTTTCTGGTAGTAGGTCAGTTTGAAATTTCTATGAAGAAGTCCTTTGGATGAACTGTCTGAGTCTTGTCATTCCATGACAAGACCCCGATGGATTGATGATTTAAAATAAATTCAAACTGAGCCATTACTTCTTTTCTCATTAATTTTTTATAAAACCAAATGCACTTAACTTTAAAATTCAAAACGTAAAAATGAAACACTACATTTTTGTAATAATTACTTTGCTCAGTTTAATATTTGCAAATGCACAACCAACACAAAAGCCGCCACTGCATGGAAAAAACTGGATGGCTATCACAGGAAAACCACTTGCTGCAACTGCTGGTTCAATCATATTTCAAAGAGGTGGCAATGCTGTGGATGCTGCATGTGCCATGCTGGCTGCTACTTGTACTATGTGGGATGTACTGAGCTGGGGAGGAGAAACACAGGCTCTTATTTACCATCCTTATACAAAAAAAGTAATTGCGATAAATGCATTGGGTGTAGCACCAACCGGAGCCACCGCAGAATTTTATAAAAGTAAAGGCTATGATTTTCCTCCGGAGTATGGTCCGCTTGCAGCAACTACTCCGGGTACTGTTGGTGGTTTATGTTATATGCTTGCAGAATATGGAACCATGAGTTTAAAACAAGTACTTGCTCCGGCCATGGAATTAGCTGCGGGTTATCCGATAGACGCACAAACCGCCAATGCTATGGAACGGGGAAAAGACAGGTTGAAACAATGGCCATACAGTAAAGCAGTTTTCCTTCCACACCCGGGAGAAAAAAGAGAAGCACCTGAGGCAGGCGAAATTTTTGTACAAAAAGATTTACTGGAAACGCTGACAAAGATGGTTGCAACAGAACAGGATGCATTGAAAAAAAATAAAACCCGCAAACAGGCAATCATGGCTGCCAACGACAGGTTTTACAAAGGAGATATTGCAAAAGAAATAGTTCGTGGTTGCCGGGAGCAGGGTGGATTGTTTACGATGGAAGATTTAGCAAAATGGAAAGTGATTGAAGAAGAACCCATGCATGTGAATTATAAAGGCATTGAAGTGTATAAACTGCAGCAATGGACACAAGGCCCTATGCTTTTACAGTCCCTGAACATTCTGGAAAATTTTGATTTGAAAGCCATGGGCTATAACAGTACAAAATATATTCATACTATTTATCAAACTATGAATATGACATTTGCCGACCGTGATTTTTATTATGGCGATCCCTATTTTGCCCCACAGGAACCTATGAAAGGTTTACTTGATAAAGCCTATGCAAAACAGCGGGCTAATTCAATTGACTGGAATATGAACAATCCGAATATTGGCCCCGGTGACCCCTATCCTTTTGAAGGAAAAACAAATCCATACATTGAACAGATAAAAAAATTAAATGCACCCTCAGCTGATGGTAATAGAAATTTTGTACCTGCGCATGATTCAGCTGTTGCAATTCAAGACAACGAATTGTATCAGGAAAGATTATGGATGGGTACTACATCAGTAGAAGCAGCAGACAAAGAAGGTTGGGTTGTTTCTATTACACCAAGCGGTGGATGGCTGCCTGCATGCATTGCCGGCAAAACCGGAGTGGGTATGAGCCAGCGGTTACAAAGTTTTGTTTTGGATGCATCTTACAATCCTTTCAATGTAATAGAGCCCGGTAAAAGACCAAGAGTAACACTCACACCAACACTTGCAATGAAAGAAGGAAAACCTTTTTTAAGTTTCGCAGTACAGGGTGGCGATACACAGGACCAAAACCTGTTACAATTATTTTTAAATATTGTTGAGTTTGGAATGACAGTGCAACAGGCTTGTGAAGCAGCCAATATCAATTCAAATCAATTATGGCTTTCGCTCGGTGGTACAAAAACAGATGACCGCAAACCAAGAGCCGGAGATATATTAGTAAATAACAGTACACCGGAAGCAACAAGAAATGAGTTGAAAAAAATGGGCTATAAAGTTTCTACTGGCAATCGTACAAGCGGGCCTATCAATGCCATTTATTTTGACTGGAAGCATGGAAGTTTTTGGGGAGGCAGTTCTAATAATGGAGAGGATTATGG
>JANOJO010000785.1:0-2981 GCA_031418795.1 Bacteroidota bacterium
GCCACACGAACGTAAACGGCGTAATGGCCTTTCTGTTTTTGTTCAACAACATTTGTTGTTTTCCAGAGCTCGTACTGGTATGGATTTTTAATTGAATATTGAATATTGATTATTGAGTGTTGAGTGTTTTCTTTATCAGCAATTTTAAACTTGCTCAAATCAACTTTATAAGTCTGATGTGTCAATGCCTTTTGTTCTTCCACCGCCAGTTCATTGAATGCATCAATGCCGATTTTCTGAATCAGGAATTTTATTCTTGCTTTATGCCGGCTGTTCCGTTCACCATGACGATCAAATACTCTTAGTACAGTTTCTAAATAGGGTATTAATAAATCTTCTTCTAAAAATTCATGTGTGGTGATTGCGAGATGTGGTTGTGCACCGAGACCGCCACCAATTAATACTTTAAAGCCTCTTACTTCTTTGCCATCTATTATTTTTATTCTTGGTATAGCGCCAAGATCATGCATGAATACAAGTGCTGTATCTTTTTCGCTGCTGCTGAATGCAATTTTAAATTTTCTTCCCATCTCCTGGCAAAGGGGTTTGCGCAGGAAATATTCAAACATGGCATGTGCATACGGCGTAACATCAAATGGTTCTTCGGGATCGATACCTGCCATATCGGATGCTGTAATATTTCTTACGGTATTCCCACATGCTTCACGAATGGTTACATCATCTTTTTCCAGTTCACTCCACATCTCCGGCGTACGATCAAGACTTACAAAATGTATTTGTATATCCTGTCTTGTTGTTAAGTGAAGGTTGCCGGTAGAATATTCATCTGATACAAATGAAATTCGTTTCCATTGTGCCAGTGTCATTTTGCCATAAGGTAATTTGATACGCACCATCTGCACCCCGGGTTGTCTTTGTCCATATACACCACGGGCAAGCCGCAGGCTGCGGAATTTTTCTTCATCCATTTTTCCTTCACGGAAAAGGCGGATCTTTTTATCCAGTTCGATAATATCTTTTTCAACAAGGGCCTGTCCCGATGCATTCGGGAGTTTCTCTAACTCAGTGCGGAAACTCTGCATAATCGTAGTTTTCGTTTTTAATGTTATTTCACGCAAAGACGCAGAGATGCAAAGACGCAACGCAAACAGTAAATGAAATAAATCTTTGCGGCTTTATAACTTGGCGACTTTGCGTGAAATTTATACCCTACTTCTTAAGTAGACTAAGCAAAAGTAGGTATTAGATGCAGACCGGCAAAAAACAGATTAGAATAAAAAGCAAATATTTAAAAACTGCCTGCCTGTACAAGTGTTAGTTATTGCTGTTGCTGCTTCTTCCGGCTTAAACTTATCAACCTTGAAAAAATCAATCTTTATAAAATGTACTTTAGCAGGATGAACATCAGGAATAATAACACCATCAAAGTAAATTTTAAAGGAGGCATCATTTCTCCTGCAACACTTTATAATATTTTAATTGCAATAAGCAAGTTTGATGTATTGTATGTGAGGTTTGGATTGAGACAGCAATTGCTTTTTGATGTAGCCATTGAAGAATTGATGGACCTGACTGCTGAACTGGAAATGCTGGGAATTGTGTATGAAATAAATAACGATGAACATCCGAACATCATGAGTTCTTACCCTGCAGAAGAAGTTTTTATTATTGATACCTGGCTGAAAGAGGATATTTATAAAAAGATATTTGAGGCAATAGATTATGCACCACGGTTGAAAATAAATATAAGCGACACGAACCAGAGTTTTACTCCACTATTAACTGGTAATATTAATTGGGTGGCATCACCCGCTGAGCAGCACTACTGGCATTTATTTATCCGTTTCCCCAAAACAAATGTGGTGTACGAATGGAAAGATGTGATTCATACTGGTGATATTTCAAAAATGTCACAGCATATTGAAGAACTGATATTCCAGACGGCGGATAAGTTTTATGATAATGAAAATGCGCTGGGTGACGAATTATATGAGCTGGTGAATAAGACATCCTATAATAAGAAACTGGCTGAGGCGCCATTGGAATTGCCTGCATTCAGAATACCTTATTATGAGGGGGTAAACAGGTATAATGAAAAATACTGGTTGGGCATTTACCGCAGGGATGAGTTGTTCCGGATAAAATTTTTAAAAGAAGTATGCCTGCTTTGTATGGATACAAAACTGGAGCAGCTTTGTTCTACTCCATGGAAGTCTGTCATTATTAAAGGCATTGCAGAAAAAAACAGGAAGGAATGGAATTATTTGCTGGATAAATACCAGATAAATGTGCGGCATGCCGCTAATGAATTAAACTTCCAGGTAGAGGATAATAATTTAGAGGCCTTACAGTTGAAACAACATCTTGTAAAATACCTGAATGAAGATGACACCCGGACATTTGGTGTTTGCATTGGTATAAAAATGCGCAGGAAAAGTGAAGTGTTCTGCAGTATATTAGTAAGGAGAAGGCCATTAATAAAAATCGGCAAGGTGGGACTCTTTAATGTATATGATATTTTATGCGCCAGGGATTTTAACCCCAACGAACGAACCGGTTTTGCATACAGCACCACTAACCCCAAATTTTTACTGGCAGAACAATTGCGCAGAGCTGTGCTTTCTTTCTATAATTACAGGAATGAAGGAAAAACCACGGTGGCTGTAAAAGAAGAAAATAATGGTTTTGCCGTGGCATAAATGTGCATCAAGGCGATTGTGTATTCATTTCAGATCATTTATCATCCTCAATATATTAATTACTTCCCGGATTTTATATATGAAGTGAGTAAACTTCCCGGTTTGCTGATTGATTTCCAGCTACAGATTTTCCTTAACAATTGTTTGTTTTAAAAAGAAATGTTATAGGTATAAAAATTTTATTCCTTTTTAGGGATAGATGGGGTAAAATTAGTCTACCAATTTGGTAGGAAATACATATTTTTGGGATTGAATATTTGAAACCAGTATGTTTGATTATAACTCATATATAAAGGAACAATTACAGCAATTAAAAAATGA
>JANOJO010000786.1:0-13034 GCA_031418795.1 Bacteroidota bacterium
ATTTCCGAAGGCATGGTTGTGCTGGATGCTATATTGCTGATACAGGCAAAATATGCAAATGACCTTGCTGTTCGCTGGAATTGCAAAGCCGGTCATTGTGGTTCCTGCTCGGCAGAAGTGAATGGAATTCCAAAACTGATGTGCATGTGCAGGATGAGTGATTTGCCACCTGATAAACCCGTACTGGTGCAACCCATGAAAGCATTTCCACTAATAAAAGATTTGGTGACTGATGTTTCCTGGAATTTTGAGGTGAAGAAAAAAATAAAAAAATTCAAACCCCGGCCGCCGGATGCTGCTGATGGCACTTGGCGAATGGCGCAGGAAGATATTGACAGGGTGCAGGAATTCAGAAAATGTATTGAATGTTTTCTTTGCCAGGATGTATGTCATGTACTTCGTGAACATCATTTACACGACAGATTTACCGGCCCACGGTATTTTGTACATGTAGCTGCTTTGGAAATGCACCCGCTTGATGTTGAAGACAGGCGGGAAGACCTGAAAAAAACTGATGGTATTGGTTTTTGTAATATCACAAAATGCTGCACCAATGTTTGCCCGCAAGAAATTACCATCACGGACAATGCAATTATACCATTGAAGGAAAGAGTAGCAGATAAATTTTATGACCCTGTAAAAAGAATTTTCAGAATTTTTTCCGGAAAGAAATAGAATCCGCACATAAATCGTAAATTTCATAAAATAAAAAATCCCTGCCCCCGGATAGATATTACATCAACCAAACTGTTCAGTTATGTTGCAACTAAAAAAAATTTCTGCAGAAAGTATTCCCGAGGCGCTTGAAAAAGCAGAAAGATACCGCCTGCTGAATGAACCAAGGCTGGCAGAAAGTATTTGCCTCGATATACTTGATGCTGATCCCAAAAACAATAAAGCAGTTGTAATCATGTTGCTTGCTATTACTGATGAATTCAGTTTGCCTTCCCCGGCAGATGTGAATGAAGCGAAACGCTTATTGCCCCGTCTTCCCGATGAATATGACCGTAATTATTATGGTGGCATTATCTGCGAACGGAAAGGGAAATCTTTATTGGGCAAAAATATTCCTGATGGAAGTTTTATTGCTTATGAATGGATTAGTGATGCAATGGATTATTATGAAAAAGCAGAAGCTGTACGGCCCGCTGGCAATGATGATGCAATACTTCGCTGGAACACCTGTGTTCGCCTTATAATACGTTTTCACCTGAAACCACGGGATGAAAAATATGTGGAGCACCAATTAGAGTGATGATTTTTTTTACCTGCATTTGCAATCAGTAACCGGATTTAGTTTTTGTTTATCAAAAACCAGAAAGGTTTTAATTCCTGCTGATAATAACTATTGATAAGCTTTGCTTCTTTGCTGGTAATGCAGTTGCGTTCAACCAGCTCGTGTGTTTTGCAAAAAAAATCCGGAGATTCAATATGGTGCAGAAGTAATTCTAAACTATTCAATTCTTTTTCAAGGGCTTTCTCATTCATTTGCCCTGTTTTTAAAAGCAGTACAAGCTCTCTGTTCCTGTTCATCATCAGTTTTGGTTTAATAGCCTGACATTCCTTTTTTATTAGGGCAGCCGCAATCACTGCTCTTAGCTTTGCCGCTGTAATAGTTTTTCTGACAACTCATAGCCGCTATTGCCACAAAAAACAGCACAAGTATTATCTTGTATTTTTTAATCATACCAGGTTTCTAAATTAAACTATTTTACGGGCAATTTAGTATGCTGCAATAAAAAATGTCTTTAAAAATTAACATGACTGCACTGGCTGGCAAAAAGCTGCTTGTAGCCCCACTTGATTGGGGGCTGGGTCATGCTACCCGATGCATTCCAATTATTAAAGAACTATTGATGAATAGGTGTGAAGTTTGGCTGGCTGGTGAAGGACACCAGGAAGTTTTACTAAGGAAAGAATTTCCGGATTTAAATTTTATACCGTTAAAAGGATACAGGGTAAACTATGCAGATTCGGGAATGGTTGCAAAAATTTTATGGCAAGTTCCCAAAATATTAACCGCAATCAAAGAAGAAAATAAATGGTTGAAAGAACAGGTAATTAAATATGGTTTTGATGCAGTGATATCAGACAATCGTTACGGACTTTATCATGAAAATATTCATTCCGTTTTTATCACACACCAGCTTGGCATAAAAAGCCCGTTTGGCAAATGGAGTGAAAAATTTTTGCAGAAATGGAATTATAAATTCATCAACCGCTTTTCTGAATGTTGGGTGCCCGACCTGCTTGCCGGTCAGGCAGGCGAAGAAGGTGAAAATAATCTTGCGGGAGAACTTTCACATCCAAAATTTTTTCCATCAATTCCTGTAAAATATATAGGAGCATTATCAAGATTTTCTTTTACTCCGACAGTTGGCGGAGACAGGGGCATTAAAGATCATTTGCTGATTATTCTTTCCGGCCCGGAACCGCAACGAAGTTTGTTTGAAAATATAATTGTGGAACAGGTTGCTCATTACAATGGAACGGCAACAGTTGTAAGAGGGCTGCCACTGGCAAATGATATTTTGCCATCAACCAACACTATACATTTTTTTAATCATCTTACTGCTGATATGCTGAATGAAGAAATGGCAAAAGCAGAATTTATAATCAGCCGCTGCGGGTATAGTACTGTGATGGATATTGCCGCCATGAAAAAGAAAAGTATTCTGATACCTACTCCCGGGCAAACAGAACAGGAATATCTTGCCAGGCATTTATTAAAAAAAGGATTTGCGTTTTGTGTAAATCAAAAAGAATTTTCTTTAAAACAATCAATTGAAAAAGCAAAGGCATTTCAATACATTGATTGTGGCATGAATAATATGGGCTAAAGCCCAGGAGTGACGTTGTCTGAATTTGTAACCCCAGCCTTAAGCCCGCCTGAACGGAACGGGCAGGGCTGGGGTTTATAAAACAAAGTCTATAAATAGGCTTTAGCCCTGCATAAAAATTATTCAACTAAAGCCCGTGGATAATCAAAAAATAAAAATTTCTTTTTTGCCTCCCTGAATTTATTCCATTTTTTTGCTTCTATAGAAACAGCAAAAATGCCTGAGGTGGGAATATTATCTATCTGTGCATCAGTAAGACTGTTTGCAAAATCAGTAATGCCGGGATTGTGAGAAAATATTGCAACGCAGTCAAAATCGTCATCGAGCTTTTCAATTAATGAAGAAAAATTTTCTTCCCCTGCTAAATACAGTTCTGTTTTTAGAATAAGATCTTCTGCTTTTTTTTTATAACGCTTTGCAAATTGCTCCGCTGTTTTTTTTGCTCTCTTTGCCGGGCTGGTTAAATAGGCATCAATCTTTATTCCTCTTTCATGCAATCTGTCTGCCATCAGTGGTGCGTCTTTTTTCCCACGGTCATTCAGCGGTCTTTCAAAATCGCTGAGGCCATCATCATCCCAACTGCTTTTTGCGTGACGTATGAGTAAGAGTGTTTTCAATTTGAAGAGTTTCTGTATTAAAATTACAAATAACATATTCCAAATTCCAAAAAAACATTTTGTGGAAACCTGACGCTTGATGGGATTTGGAATTTATATTTTGGAATTTTTATTAGTATCCCCTTACATTCTTTCCTTCCACATAATTCATAAAAGCTTTGTTCACTACTTTATTACCGCCGGGTGTGGGATAGTTGCCGGTAAAATACCAGTCGCCGAGATTATTAGGGCAGGCAATATGAAGATTTTCTATTGTTTGATAAATTACTTGCACAGGTATATGCAAATCAGGAGGCGTAATCAGTTCTGCAATTTTATTGGTGATTTCATCAATAGTAAACATTTTATAAACCCGCTTCGCTACATTCTCCGTATGCAGTTGATTGCTTCGCTGCAGTTCTTTGCAATGATTGTACATTTCCTGCAGGCAATTTTCTTTTCCTTTTTCTTTTAGCAAGGCGGCCACTGCCTGAAAGGCAATGAACTCTCCCATTTTACTCATATCAATTCCATAACAATCAGGATAGCGAATTTGCGGCGATGAAGAAACTACAATAATCTTCTTCGGTTCCAGTCTTGACAACATGCGGATAATACTTTCACGCAGTGTAGTGCCTCTTACAATGGAATCATCAATTACTACCAGCGTATCTATTCCTTTTCTTACGGTGCCATAAGTAATATCATAAACGTGCTGTACCATTTCGCTGCGGCCTGCATCTTCCGTTATAAATGTACGCATCTTCACATCTTTGATGGCAATTTTTTCAATACGGATGCGGCGGTTAATCATCTCACGCAATTTTTCATCATCATATCCTGCCTGTCCGGCAGGCAGGTCTTTGCCCCAGCTTAATATTCTTTCAAACTTTATATTGTTCAGATAATTTTCAATTCCTTTTACCAATCCGTAAAAAGCCGTTTCAGCAGTGTTGGGAATAAAAGAAAAGATGGTGTTTTTTAAATCATGGTCAATAGCATTCAGCACCGGTTCGCTTAAATTATATCCTAATGCTTTTCTTTCTTTATAAATTTTTTCATCGCTGCCTCTGGAAAAATATATTCGTTCAAAGCTGCATGCTTTTCTTTCTTTGGGTGGCAGTATCTGCGCTATTTCTATTTCCCCTTTTTCATCTACAATCAATGCTTCACCCGGCATCAGTTCTTTCACCTGGTTTTCGGTTACATTAAAAGTTGTTCTGATAGCGGCTCTTTCTGATGCGGCCACCACCACTTCATCATTAATATAATAATAAGATGGGCGGATACCGTGTGCATCACGAAAAACAAAACCAATGCCATTGCCAGTTATTCCGCCCACATGAAAACCACCATCGAGTAATGGTAATGTTCTTTTCAATACTTTTTTTATATCCATTTTTTCCGGCGATACTTCATCTTCACGGCAAAGATTGGTATGCATCAGTTCAATCATGGCGGCCAGATCACTGAAGCGTGTATTTTCATGCGGCTCTTTGCCAGCAAGAGCAAACAGTTCTTCGGAGTTTACAATATTAAAATTTCCAGCCAGTGCAAGATTGCGTGCAGGTATAGTATCACGGTTTATAAATGGATGGCAATATTCTAATTTATTTTTTCCCTGTGTGCCATAACGAAGATGACCGAGTAATAATTCTCCAAGGAAACTTACATGCCCCTTCATAAGACCAGGATGATTTTTTATACCCGGATGATATTTTTCCAGTTCTTCAATTTCTTTTCCCACTTTTTGAAAAATATCTGCGATAGCCTGCGTGGCATTGCTTCGCATACGATTCATGAAAGGATAACCGGGTTCTACATCCAGTTTTACTGTTGCTATTCCTGCTCCATCCTGTCCGCGGTTATGTTGTTTTTCCATGAGGAGGTAGAGCTTGTTAAGCCCCCAAAGTACAGTGCCATATTGCTGGTGGTAATGCGAAAGAGGTTTTCGCAGCCGGATAAATGCAAGGCCACATTCGTGTTTTATGGGATCACTCATGAATCTTTTCCTAAAGAAGGCGCAAAGTTAAGGGATGGGGGTGAAAGAATTTTTAGAAGAGTGGAATCTTTAAAATCAGAAAGATTTAGTTGGACTTTTATGATATTCTCAAAAATCAGAGAATAGATTTGAAATGCGGGATACAATTAGATTTATTCATAAACAAAGTTTAACTGTAGCCCATCCAATTTATGTTCTTTTATGTCATTATCTGTTGCCGCTATTGCTTCAAACTCTTCAATCAGGGTCAAAAAAGAATTTTCAATATTTATTTTTTCAGAATCATAATACCCTCTTTCACATTCTTCACAATGAAAATAAAGTTTGTTTAAATTTAAATTCTTGTATAAAAACAATCTTCCTTGATTGCAGAAAGGACATGTTTTATACCAAAATAATTTTCTTATCATAACATATATTTCTGAGGGTTGTCTCACTAGGAGCTGAATAAAAATACGAACTAAAAGTGTTTCAGGAGAGCTTCATTTGTTTAAGTGTTACAGAAACAAAAACCCGCCATTCAGCGGGTTCAAAATTTTTACCCCATCGGAAAGATTGCTTACATTTTACCCGTAATCAAAACGCTTTTTGCGTTGATGCTTTTTTCCATTTGTTCAGTTGCTCACACTCTGTTATTTCAGCATCAATCATAATATAATAAGTGGGTATTTTTTCATTCATCCATTTGTCTAATGCTTTTTGTTTTTTTTCTTCCAATGCCATATTCGATATTTTACTGAAGTCGTCTTTCATATTCAGGCGGTGTGGCTCCGACCGGGATTTGTAATGAATGACCCGTACTGCTTTTTTCCCGTTGTCATCAAAAACAACCGGCTGAGAATATTCACCGATTTTCAGTTTATCAAGCATGGCAACAAGTTCTTTATCCAATTGATCAATGGTAACATAAGGAGCGCCATCACGACCGGTAAAATAAGCACCGGAAAATTTTGAATCCGGGCTTTCACCATACCTTGTGTTAGCAGCTGCAAAACTCATTTGTGCTGTAAATACTTTTGCTCTTACAGAATCGGCTTTTGACAATGCTTGTTTTACTTCTTCGTCAGTAATAGGCGCCATTCTTAAAATATGTCTTACGATTGCATCTTCACCAATGCGCTGTACCAATTGTATAAGATGATAACCAAATTTTGATTTGATTGGGCCAATTATTTCACCTTCGGTTTTTAACCGGAAGCAGGCCGAAAGAAAATTAGGATCCCAGGTTTTTTCATTGCGGTTTACCTGGAAGCTGCGGCCCCGTATATCTTCTGCCTCACCCTCCGAATATCTTTTTGCCAACTGCTCAAAAGTAGCCAGCTTTTTTTCCAACTGTGTTTTATACCGGTTCAGTTCATCCATCACATATTTTTCCAGTTCGCGGCTGGCTTTGGGGTAAAAAACTATCTGCCCAATTTCTAATTCAGATTCAAAAAATGGAAGACTGTCTTTTGGAATTTTTTCAAAAAAAACTTTTACCTCATTGGGTGTGATGCGTACATTGCCTACTGTTTTTTTTTGCATGGCTTCTGCCAGCTTTTGTTCCTTCACCACATCTCTTGCATCTTCTTTTATCTGGTAAATAGTTTTGCCGGCAATTTTTTCCAATTCTTCCTGCGTACCATACGTATTTATATAGCGGCGAATGCGGTTGTCAAGATCAGCTTCCACTTCATCATCTGTTACCGGCAAAGAATCTTTTTCGGCCTGCAGCATCATCACTTTGGAAACAAGTGCCTGCTCCAGCAATATGCAATGTGCATTGTCCGGCACCGTATTACCGTTTCTTACAGCATCGGCAATGGTGTTTTGAATATCTGAATACAGAATGATTCTGTCGCCAACAATTCCTAAAATTTTATCTGCAACCACTTTTGCAGGTTGTGCATGGACAGAAAAAATAAATGACAGGAAAAAACCGAGTGTAATAATTTTCTTCATAACCAGAAATAAAATGAATCTCAAAAATAGTTTTGATTACTGAAGGAGATGGATGTGTGTTTCTATTTAACAAAAGATTGATGAGAGTATTGAGTTCTTAGTTCTTAGTTCGGAGTTCAGAGCCAGAAACACTAACTTCCAACTCTGAACTCCTGACTCTGAACTCTGAACTCCGAACTCCGGACTACAAAGTCCTCTTCACTTCTTCTTCTTCAAATGCTTCCACCACATCGCCTACTTTTATATCAATGTAATTTTTAATTGTTAATCCGCACTCCATGCCGGCCTGTACATCTTTTGCATCGTCTTTAAATCTTTTTAATGATGCCAGTTCGGCACTTGTGCCTTCGCCAATCGGGTAAATAACTATACCATCACGGATAAGCCGCACTTTTGAATCTCTTTTTATTCTGCCATCCAGTACATAGCAACCCGCCACAGTGGCTTTATCAAATTTGAATACTTCACGAATCTCCACATTAGCCACAATTTTTTCCTGAATGGTTGGCTCCAGCATTCCTTCCATTGCCATTTTAATTTCGTCAATGGCTTTGTAAATAATGGAATAAAGTTTTATTTCAATGGCTTCGTTATCTGCAAGCCTTGCAGCCTGCTGCGAAGGACGAACATTGAAACCGAGAATGATGGCATCAGATGCATTGGCAAGTGTAACATCACTTTCAGTAATCTGACCAACTGCTTTATGAATTACCCGTACTACAATTTCTTCAGTACTTAATTTTTGCAAACTATCGCTCAATGCTTCTACCGATCCATCCACATCACCTTTTATAATTACATTCAGTTCTTTGAAATTGCCGAGTGCAAGACGGCGGCCAATTTCATCCAGCGTAATATGTTTTTTAGTTCTTATACCCTGCTCTCTTAATATCTGTGCACGGCGGTAAGCAATTTCTTTTGCCTCGGCTTCATCTTCATATACTTTAAATTTTTCACCTGCCTGTGGCGCTCCATTCAATCCAAGAATAAGAACCGGAGTTGCCGGTGGAGCTTCTGCTACTTTTTTATTTCTTTCATTAAACATGGCTTTCACTCTTCCAAAATGCTGACCACTTACAACAAGATCGCCAACCCGCATGGTTCCGTTTTGTACTAATACAGTTGCTACATAACCGCGGCCTTTGTCAAGCGTTGCTTCAATGATTGTTCCGCTTCCTTCCCGGTTATGGTTTGCTTTTAATTCAAGTAACTCTGCTTCAAGAAGTATTTTTTCAAGAAGATTGTCAACATTCAATCCCTGCTTGGCAGAAATTTCCTGGCTCTGGTATTTACCTCCCCACTCTTCCACAAGCAAGTTCATTTGAGAAAGTTGCTCGTATATTTTTTTAGAGTTAGCGCCATCTCTGTCAATTTTATTAATGGCAAAAATCATGGGCACACCAGCTGCCTGTGCATGGCTGATTGCTTCTCTTGTTTGCGGCATCACTGCATCATCAGCAGCAATTACGATGACTGCAATATCAGTAACCTTTGCACCACGGGCACGCATAGCAGTAAATGCTTCGTGACCGGGAGTATCTAAAAAAGTAATTTCTTTTCCATTAGCCAACTCCACCTGGTAAGCACCAATATGCTGAGTAATTCCTCCGGCTTCACCAGCAACAACATTTGCTCTTCTTATGTAATCGAGTAAAGAAGTTTTACCATGATCAACATGACCCATGATGGTAACTATTGGAGATCGGGGCTGAAGTTCTTCTTCATCATCACCATCATCCACATCTTCCATCTCCATTTGTTTTTCCATATCAATAAACTCGACAGTAAAACCAAATTCGCTGGCTACCAGTTCAATTACTTCTGCATCCAACCGCTGATTGATGGATACCATGATGCCGAGTCCCATACATTTGCTGATTACTTCAGCAAAGTTTACATCCATCAGGCTGGCCAGTTCGCTTACACTGATAAATTCAGTTAACTGCAGCTTGGTGCTTTCATTAATTTCCCCGGTTGCATCAGATTGTTCTTCTCTTTTTGCTTTACGGTATTTTGCTTTCAGGCTTTTGCCACGGCCACCGGCGCCAGCAAGTTTTGCCTGAGTTTCTCTTATTTTTTCCTGAATTTCTTTTCCGTCAATTTCTTTTACTTCACGGGTTCTTAAATCTCTTCTGCCACCAGTGCCTGCTCCTGGCGTTGCTGTGCCACTTCCAGGACCTCTGCCACTTCCTGCACCGGGGCGGTTATCACGATTGAATCGTCCTTCTCTTTTATCCTTATCTTTTATTGCATCTTCTCTTTTTACTTCTTTCTTTTCAATGGGAATACGTTTGCGTTTACGTTTTTCATCATGTCGTGGCCTTGTATCATTATCAACAGGCAATTCAATTTTTCCAAGAATTTTAGGGCCTTCCAATTTTTCAGCCCGTATGTTTTCAATAACAGGTGCTTCTTCTTCTTTGGGTTGTTCTATTATTATTTCAGGAGCAATTACTACCGGCTTTTCTTCTTCTTTTTTAGTTTTCTTTTTTGCAGCAGGTTTGGCTTCTTCTTTTTCTTCTTCTTTTTTTCCGATTTCTTTTTTCGGAGTTTTTGATTCTTTTTTTGGCCGGGTAGAAGAGTCAATGGTTGAAAGATCAATTGTCTTTACAAGCTTGGGGCCTTCTAATTCAGGGGCATCTACTTTTATTACTTCGGGTTCTGCCGGTGTTTCCACCACTACAGGCGGTTCTGGTTTTGGTTCCTCTTTTTTTACCGGCTTTTTTTCTTCTTTATCTTTTTTAAATAAAATTTCTTCTTCATCTTTCTTTTTCTTCAGTTCTGCCGAACCTCCTTTTGGCAGATCGATCTGGTCGCTTTTTAGTTTTGCTACTTTATCGCTTTGAAATTCCTGCTGCAGGGCACGGTACATTTCTTCTGAAAGCTTTGAGGTGGGCTTCAGATCGTCATTTTTAAATCCTTTGTCCATTAAAAAATCAACAAGGGTGTCTTTACCGATGTTGAATTCTTTGGCGGCGGCCATCAATCTTGGTGTAGTAGTTTCTACCATATAAATCTTTACCCTAAATCCGCCTGAGGCGGACATTAAATTATTCTGTTTCGTCGTCTTTTTTTCTTCCTTACACCCCTTTAGGGGATGGGGGTTTATTCTTTTTCAAATTCTGCCTTCAAAATTTTTCTTACATCTTCAATCGTTTCTTTTTCCAGGTCGGTTCTGCGTTCCAGTTCTTCTGCTGTTAGTTTCAATACGCTTCTGCCGGTATCACAACCAATTCTTTTCAGTTCATCTATCACCCATGTTTCAATTTCATCGCTGAATTCGTCAAGGTCAATATCAAACTCATCCACCTCACCTTCATTATCACGGAAAACATCCAGTTCAAAACCTGTCAGCTCGCAGGCAAGTTTAATATTTACACCACGGCGGCCAATAGCTAAAGAAACTTGATCGGGTTTCAGGTAAACATTGGCATGTTTATTATCCTGATCCAGCTCCATGCTTGTGATTTTGGCGGGTGTTAATGAGCGCTGAATTAATAACTGTGTATTGTTGGTCCAGTTAATGACATCAATGTTTTCGTTTTTCAATTCACGAACAATGCCATGAATGCGGCTGCCTTTCATACCCACGCAGGCGCCAACCGGATCTATTCTGTCGTCAAAAGATTCAACGGCAACTTTTGCTCTTTCACCCGGATCCCTTACAATTTTTTTAATGACGATAAGGCCGTCAAAAATTTCAGGCACTTCCACTTCCAGCAGCTTGGCAAGAAATTCAGGTGAAGTTCTGGAAAGAATTATCACGGGGGAATTATTTCTCATGTCCACTTTTCTCACCACGGCACGGATGGATTCGCCTTTTTTGAAATAATCCTGTGGTATCTGTTCGCTTTTAGGAAGAATTAGTTCATTGCCTTCTTCATCCAGCAGTAAAATTTCTTTTTTCCAAACCTGATATACTTCGGCACTGATGATTTCACCAACACGTTCGCCATATTTTTTTGCCAGAGCACTTTTCTTCAGGTCGCTGATTCGGCTGGCCAGTGTTTGTTTGGCAGCAAGAATTGCCCGGCGGCCAAAGTCGTACATATCTACAGCTTCATAAAGTTCTTCCCCCACTTCAAAGTCAGGCTCAATTTTTACTGCATCGCTGTAGCCTACTTCTGCAAGCGGATCGTTTACCTGGCCATCTTCTACAATGGTTCGGCGGCGCATAATTTCCAGGTCACCTTTTTCGGCATTTACGATAACATCAAAATTTTCATCGCTGCCATATTTTTTGCGCAGCAATGTTTTAAATACATCTTCCACCACTTTCATCATGGTTGGGCGGTCTATGTTTTCCGCATCTTTAAATTCCTGGAAGGCATCAATCAGGTTAATACTTGACATAACACGAACGATTTACGATTTTAGATTTCGGATTTCAGACTAATTCTCACCTATTGTGTTAGAATTTTATCTGAATCTTTGTTGTTTTAATATCGGTTTTTAAAATTGAATGTTGAATCAATTCTTTCTTTTTACCTTTTCCTCTCTCTTCTTCCAGCACAATTTCAGTATCAGATACACTGATAAGTTTTCCTTCTTTTTTTATTCCATCCTGTAAAAACACTTCAACCGGCCGGCCAATGTTTTTTAAATACTGGCGATTGAGTTTTAGTGGTTCCTCCAAACCCGGCGATGAAACCTCGATTGAAAAATCACCATTAGGAAACATACTTTCTTCTACCCATTTATAAAGAGTACGGTTCAGCTTAGTTAAATGCTCAATAGTTGCACCTTGGTCAGCATCGGCAAACACTTTTAGATTGTTTGTGGGTTTGATGCTTACTTCCACCATAAAATAGCCGGGATCATCTGCAAGCAATTCAGCTATTTTAGCTTCAATAATCTTTACCTGGCTTTCTGTGTTCATCAACGATTCTTTATTTTCAATTCCCCCCTTTTTTGATAAAAATTTCTCTGCCAGGGAATGGGTTTTTAAAAGAAGAAGGGAACGCTTCCGTTCCCTTCTGTTTATCTTAACCGGTGCAAATGTAAAGGAAATACCATTTATCATCCAAATATTATACTTGCAAACTTTATCATTCGTTGGAGTTAAGAAAAAAATAACTTTGTGGCATGAACTGGCGATTTATACTTTATGCGTTTCTTATTTACCTGCTTTACCGGCTAATTTTTAATTTTATAATACCTGTGTTCAAGACAACCAAACAGGTAAAGAAACAATTTCGGGAAATGCACAGCAGGATGGAGGAACAAATGAATCAGTCCTCATTCACTAAAGCTGCGGATGATAAACAGGCTGATGAAATAAAAAAAACATCATCAAAAGAACAAGGAGGAGATTATATTGATTATGAAGAGGTGAAATAATTCTTTCCGTAAATCATATTTTTCTATTTTTGCGACCCGGAGCGAAAAAGCTCTGGACCCTTATCTCAGATGGTTATCCCGATAGTTATCGGGACCGATTTTATCGGGAGAGTCGGTGGTTAATAAAGTTCTTGAAGTGTAATAAATAATTCTTGATTGTTTAGTTCAGTCAGGACCCTTAGCTCAGATGGTTAGAGCACCTGACTCATAATCAGGGGGTCGTTGGTTCGATCCCAACAGGGTCCACAATAACCAATGCGGAAATTTTTCCGCATTTTTTTTAATCAGGTTCTTTAACCTTTTATTAACCGGGAT